>JBFJPA010000006.1:0-22697 GCA_041617355.1 Longimicrobiales bacterium | reverse complement strand
TGATGGCGGCGCGCGAGTCGGTCAACCAGCGGCTCGAGGCGCGGGGCATCAAGACGTCGATCAACGACTTCATCGTGAAGGCCGTCGCGGTCGCGCTGGCGCGCCACCCCGAGGTCAACGCGCAGTGGGTGGAGACGACGATCCGGCGGTACAACCGCGTGCACATCGGCATCGCCGTCGCGATCGAGGACGGCCTGATCACGCCGGTCGTGCGGGACGCCAACCTGAAGGGCATCGCCGAGATCGCGGCCGAGGTCCGCGAGCTGGCCGGCCGGGCGCGTGAGAAGAAGTTGACGCCGGAGGAGTATTCGGGCTCGACGTTCTCGATCTCGAACCTGGGCATGTTCGGGATCGACGAGTTCACGGCGATCATCAACCCGCCGGAGGCCGGGATCCTGGCCGTCGGCGCGGTGACCGAGCGCGTGGTCGTCGAGGCCGGCGCCATGGTCGTTCGACCGCGCATGCGCATCACGATGAGCTGCGACCACCGGGTCATCGACGGCGCCACCGGCGCCCGCTTCCTGCAGACCCTCCGCGACCACCTCGAGGAACCTGCCATGATGCTGGCGTAGTACAAGGAGATGCGCCGGGCAGGCCGGAGGCGAGTGAGGGACTGCCCGCAACCAGAAAACCCCAGAATACGCCATGAGACTGATGACACGCGCGCGACCGGCGGTCCTCGCCGTCGCGCTCCTGGCGGCGGCCTGCTCGGACGATCCGGCAGAGCCGACGCTCAGCAACGACGATGTGGCCGGCACGTACAACATGACTGTGCTGGCCTTCGACCCGCAGGGCGTGCTGCCCGAGATGAACGTGCTCGTGCGACTGAACACCACGCCGCAGCTCATTCTCACGACGAGCGGGACCGCGCAGGTCGTGTTCCTCGATCCGATCTCCGGGCTGTTCCGCACGATCGGCGGGACCTACCGCACGACGACCACGGGCGTCCGAATCGACTTCAACGCCAGCTCGCTCTACCGCGAGCTGCTCCTGTCGCGTCGGATGGAGTTCACGCACAGCGGGCCCGCAGCGGGACCGAAGACGCTGACCTTCAACGCGGCGGCGCCGGACGGCGTCAACCGCACAAGGCTGTTACAGCTCGTCCCGGAGTGGGTCACGGAGCAGCTGCTCGATCCCGCGCCGGGCAACCTGCGCATCAGCTTCTCGACCTGAGCGGCGGCAGGCCGGCCGCTGCACCGGGCCCCGCGCGGCGTTGTCCGCCGCGCGGGGCATCTTTATCTTGCCCCACCAGACCGTAGACAGGGTCCCGAGGTGAACGGGTGGCAGACAACAATTTCGACCTGATCGTGATCGGCGGCGGACCGGGCGGCTATGTCGCGGCGATCCGGGGCGCGCAGCTGGGCATGAAGATCGCCTGCGTCGAGGCCGACAAGCTGGGCGGCGTGTGCAACAATGTCGGCTGCATCCCGACAAAGGCGATGCTGGAGAGCGCGAAATACGCGCGCAAGGTCCCGGAGCTCGGCGATTTCGGCATCACGACGGGCGAGGTCCAGCTGGACATCGCCGTCGCGGCGAAGCGGGCGCGCAAGGTGGCCGAGCAGGGCGCGCGCGGTGTCGGCGGGCTGCTCAAGAAGCACAAGATCGAGCACATCGCGGGCTGGGCCCGGCTGGCCGGCAGCGGTCGAGTCGAGGTCGAGGGCAAGGACGGCAAGCGCACCATCTCCGGCAAGCACATCATCCTGGCGACGGGATCGCGGCCGAAATCGCTGCCCATGCTCGAGATCGACGGCGACCGTGTGTGGAGCTCGGACCAGGCCGTGTTTCCCGAAACGCTGCCGGCCACGCTCGCGATCATCGGCGCCGGCGCGATCGGCATGGAGTTCGCCGACGTGTACGGCGCGTTCGGCACGCAGGTCACGATCATCGAAGCGCTGGACCAGGTCCTGCCGCTCGAGGACGCGGACAGTGCCGCCGCCGTTGCACGCTCGTACAAGAAGCGCGGCATCGAGATGATGACGAGCGCGCGCCTCGAGAAGGCGACGGTCGGAAAGAAAGGCGTCAAGCTGACGGTCAAGGACAAGGACGGGAAAGACCACACGCTCGACGTCGAGCGCGTACTCGTCGCCGTGGGCCGTGCGCCGATCGTCGACGACATCGGCCTGGAGAAAGCGGGCGTCAAGGTCGAGAAGGGCGCGATCGTGGTGGACGATCACCTGAAGACGACGGCGCCCGGCATCTACGCGATCGGCGACTGCGCCCGTCCGCCGCTGCTCGCGCACAAGGCGTCGCACGAAGGCATCGTGTGCGTCGAGCTGATCGCGGGCCAGGCCCATGGCGGCGTCGATTACGCGAACATCCCGAACGTCACGTACTGCCATCCGGAAGTCGCGTCCGTCGGGCTGACGGAGAAGGCAGCCCGCGACCAGGGGCACGACATCGACGTCGGCACGTTCCCGTTCCTCGCGAACGGGCGCGCGCGGACCGCGGGCGAGACCGACGGCTTCGTGAAGATCATCCGCGACAAGAAATACGGCGAGCTGCTGGGCGCGCACATCGTGGGCGCGCATGCCAGCGAGCTGATCGCCGAGTTCGTGGTGGGTCGCCACCTCGAGACCACCGTCGAGGAGATGGAGAAAGCGATGCACCCGCACCCGACGCTCTCGGAGGCGATCGCGGAGGCGGCGCTCGCGTCGCTGGGCCGCGTCATCCACATCTGAGCCGAACGCGGGCCGGGCATCCGGCCACGGCCCGGGAAAGGAGGCGAGGCTGCTGCGGGACCTCGGCTTCCGGATCCGTGCACGCGCCTGTCGTCCGGCGATCGGGCCGACGCTGCTCGGCGTCGGGCTGATCGCCTGTGAATCGCGGGCGATCGACGCGCCGCTGCCGGTCATCGCGCGCGAGGTCGCCGAGGTCCCGGCGACGCCGCAGCCGCCGTCCTACCTGAGTGCGCCCGTCACCTTCGACCTGCGCCCGATCCTGGCCGAGCTCGAGGCCGCGATCCCGCACCGCATCGGCAGCATCGATCCGGAACAGCGCGTGCAGGTCGGCAGTTCGCCGACCGTCTGGCTGGCGGCCGAACTGGAACGCGGCCCGATCCATTTCACATTCCGCGACAGCACCGTCGCGGTCGCGTCGGTGTTCCGGTACCGCGGCCGCGCGTGGGTCCGCACGCTGATCGCGTCGCCGTCCTTCTCCTGCGGACTGGAAGGTCAGCGGCCGCGCATGCGCGTGCGCGTGGCCACGACGTGGGGACTCACGCCGGAGTGGCGGCTGCGCACGCGCTCGCGCCTGGACTTCCTCGAACCTGTGACGCGCACGGAGCGCGACCAGTGCGAAGTCAGCTTCCTCAACATCGATGTCACGGGGAAGGTCGTGGAGGCGGCGACGAAGGGCGTGCGGGCAGCGCTGCGAACCGTGGACCAGCGGCTGGCGCGGCTCGAGCTGCGTGATCCGGTGGGCGACCTCTGGACCACGGTGCAGAACCCGATCTCGATCGCGGATGGCCGCTTCTGGCTCGAGATCCGGCCGGAAGCCGTCTGGATCGACGACATCGCGGTGCAGGATTCGATGGCGACCGCGAACCTGCATTTGCGCGCTTCACCGCGCATCGTGTCCGGCGCCGTGTCACCGGACACGACGGCGCTGCCGCCGCTGCGACCGTTGAGCGGTGTCGACAGCGTGGCTGTCTTCATGGAGGGGCTGCTCCGCTACGATGACGCGACGGCGATCCTCGGTGAGCGCATCGCGGGAGCGTCGGTGCGCGTCGGCTGGCGCACGATCCGCATCGATCGCGTGGAGGCCCTGCACGGCGGCGCCGGCCGCGTCATCCTCGCCGTCGACCTGCGCGGCAGGGCACGCGGCCGCGTCTACGTGGTGGGAACACCGACGTACGATCCGATCGACGATCTCATCACGATCCCGGACCTGGCCTTCGATGTCAACACGGAGTCGTACCTGGACGGGACGCTGGCATGGCTCGCGCAGAGCGCACTGCTCGGCCGGATCCGCGAGCGCGCACGCATCCCGGCCTCCAGCCTGCTGGACATGGCGGTCGACCTGGCCAACGAAGAGATCGATCGCGAACTGACGGACGGCGTCCGGCTGCGTGGCCAGGTCGGCACGGCCCGCACGATCCATGTGCAGGCGACGGCCGCCGGCCTCGCAGCACGCGCCTTCGCCGCGGGACAATTGCGGCTCGAGCTGCGCATGAGCAACCTGGTGCCCGCGATCCCCGACCCCATCGCCGCGCGTGCGCGGCGCACACGCTGACGCTAACGTCCGCTCACGCTTCGTTCATTCTGACGGAAGGGAATCCATGAACGCACGCATCATCGGCGTCGTGCTGATCGTGCTGGGCGCGGTCGGCCTGATCTTCAAGGGCATCGACTACACGAGGCAGGAGACCATCGTCGAGATCGGACCCGTCCAGGCGAGCGCCGAGACGACCGAGACCATTCCTGTCCCGACGTGGGCCGCGGTCACGGTGCTCGGGCTGGGCGTGCTCGTGCTGCTGGTCGCGAAGCCGCGCTCGTCCTGATCCACAGGGGCTAGCGCGTCACTTCGATCGCGCCGCTGGCCCCTGTCACCTCACCGATGAGGGCGGCCGCCGGGGTGCGCGCGGCGTTGAGCGCCTGGATCAGGCGGTCAGCCCGGTCGGCGGACAGCGCGATGAGCAGGCCGCCCGACGTCTGCGCGTCACAGAGCACTGTCCGCACCGGCTCGGGGATCGCGTCGTCCCACGTCACGTTGTCGGCGAGGTCGGTGCGGTTGCGCCGGGTCCCGCCCGGCGCGACGCCCTGACGGGCCAGCTCGAGGGCGCCCGGCAGGATCGGCACGGCAGACGCCATGACGCGCGCCCCGACGGCGCTCGCCCGCAGCATGTTGCGCAGGTGACCGAGCAGGCCGTAGCCGGTGATGTCGGTCGCGGCGTTCGCGCCGACGGCGAGCATGGCCTCGGACGCGCTACGGTTGAGCATCGCCATGCTCCGGATTGCGGTCGCGACGACGTCTGCCGGTGCCGTGCCCGCCTTGATCGCGGTCGAAATGATTCCGGTGCCGATGGGTTTGGTCAGGACGAGCGCATCCCCGGGCCGCGCCCCGGAATTCCGCACGATGCGTTCCGGATGCACCTCGCCGATCGCGCACATCCCGTATTTCGGTTCCGGATCGTCGACCGAATGTCCGCCCACCACCGCGATCCCGGCCTCGCGCGCGACCTCGCCCCCCCCGCGCACGATCTCCGACAGCAGGCCCTCGTCCAGCCGATCGCGCGGAAACGCGGCAATGTTCAGCGCGAACAGCGGCCGGGCGCCCATGGCGTAGAGGTCCGACAGCGCGTTGGCCGCAGCGATCCGGCCGAAATCGAAGGGATCGTCGACGATGGGCGTGAAGAAGTCCACCGTCGCCACCAGTGCCCGATCGTCGGCGATGCGGAACACGGCGGCGTCGTCCAGCGTGCTCGCATCGACGAGCACGCGCGGGTCAGCGAACGGGACCAGGTGGCGCAGGACCTGCGCCAGCTCGGAAGAGCCGAGCTTACACGCTCAACCGGCCCCGTGCGACAGCTGCGTCAGGCGGAGCCTGGGCCGCTGATCGCGCGGTGGTGTCTTCGACATGCGGGGAATGTAGGCGAATCGGCTCAGCGTCGGAAATGAGACAGCCCCGCCCGACGACGCGGGCGAGGCTGGCGGTGATCCGGGCGGGCCGGGTGCCGGGTCCCGGCCTCAGAGCTCGAGCGGGATCCGGTTCCGCCAGGAGGCGGACATCTCCGGCTCGACCGTCCGGTCCGCGTCCGGATCCAGGTCGATGGCGGGCCAGCCCACCTTGTAGCCCAGCTTGCGAAGCGCCTCGATGATCGCCACGGGATTCGTCGTGCCCAGCTGGATGATCGCCACAGAATCCTCGCTCGGCGGCGTGGGCGGCACGACCAGTCCCACGATGTTGACCTTGTGTTCGATCCCGATCACGCGTACGACACGCGCGAGTTCACCCGCGCGGTTCGGCATGCGGATCTCCACACGCGTCGCCGGCGCCGTCCCGCCGAACAGCTCGACCAGTGCGCGCAGCAGGTCCGTTTCCGTCAGGATGCCGACCAGCTCCTCGCCATCGATGACGGGCAGGGCGCCAATGCGGTTCTCGTACAGCAGCCGGGCCGCTTCCTCGACCGGCGTCGACGGCGATGCCTTGATCACGTGCCGCGTCATGCACTCGCTCACATGCTTCGTCTCGAGCGCGGCACGCAGCGCGTCCCGCTCCTCGCTCCACACCGGCGGCGCCGCCAGGCGCAAGTCGCGTTCGGAGACGATGCCCACGAGTTTCCCGTCCTCCACCACCGGGAGGTGCCGGATGTGGTTGTTCCTCGCAACACGGATCGCGTCGCCGATCGACGTCGTCGGCGTCACCGTGAGCACCTGCCGTGTCATGCGTGAACTGATCAACATAGCCATCGAGCGGTAGGAGCCAACTTCCGGCGAGCACCCGCCAACGTACCGACCTTGCCTGGTCCGGTCAAGCGAGAAGCGCGTTTCAGCCCGGGCCCGGGCCCTTCGCTGCGCCCATTCGCGCGGCCCCACGCGATGATACCGCGATGATACGCGCGATCTAGGTTGGCCGGCGACGGTACTTTCCGGGGTTTCATGATCGCGTCAGGGAGGTAACGGCCATGCGACCGATCGCCGCTGCAGACTGCCCGATCCAGCTGTTCGCTCCGCCGTACGACCGGTTCCGCGAGGACGTGGACGACGTGTACGCGGGGGCCGCGCCGCCCGCCGGTTGTGCGCTGGTCTGGTGGCTGGTCGACGGGCAGCGTCAGGTCGCCGACTTCGAGCGGCTGCGTGTCCGTCCGTCGGGCGTCCCGCTGGTGATCATGCTGCCACCGGCCCGCGACATCGCCCGCACCATGCCACTGCTGAACCACGTCATGTCGCTGCACCCGCGCAGCGTGCTGCCGGCCGTATACCTGGGTACGCCCGAGCACGTCCGCCTGGTCCTGAGCACGCCACCCGACTCGTTGTCGACGGCGATCGTGCGATACCTCTCGCGGCGCGGCCTGTTCCGGACGAGCGGTGTCGAGCGGGAGGTCCAGCGCATCTTCGAACTGGCGCCCGAGGTCACGAGCATCACCAAGCTGGCGCGTCGCATGTACGCCTCGCGCCGGACCCTGGGCCGTCACTTCGCCGCTGCGGGCCTGCCGGTCCCGTCGCACTGGCTCCAGTTCGCGCGTCTCCTGCATGTGTGCATGCACCTGCAGACCGATTCCGCCGCGATCTTCCGCATCGCGACACGTTTCGGGTATCCGGACGGTTTCACATTGAGCAACCAGATGAAGCGCCTGATCGGCTATCGTCCGAGCCAGATCCGTACATTGCTCGGCTGGGAATGGATCGTGGAGACGTGGCTCCGGCGCGAGGGCGTGGTGTGAGCTACGAGCGACGCGCCATAAGCTCAGTCGCTCTGCGAGCTGTTGCCATTGCGCCGCATTTTGTGGCCCGCGTAACAACTCTAGCAAGCGCCCGTGCACCCGCAACTTCATCAAGGCCACGCATGATGATTGCTTGCTCGCACTCTACGCGAAGGGCACCGGGAACATTCACGGCGTTTAGTAAGGGTAGGGCATCGTCTAAGACCTGTAAGGCCTCGTCGGCGAGGCCCTTATGGGCCAAAACACCCGCCAGGAATACAGCGACGTAGGACTGATCGGAAACGGCAAACCGCTGCTCTTCAGCAAGATCACGCACACCGGCCGCCAAATGCTCAGCTTCGTCCCTGCGGCCCAGACCCAGCGCAATCGTACCCCGAACTGTTGCCACAACAACGTCAATCCACTTGGCCTGCAAGACATCATTTCCCTCTGCCAACCGATCAATATACTTGGCCGCCTCGTGGAAACGCATCTGGCTCAGGTGCAAGAGAGCAAGGTTGCCATACCGGTAAACTCGATCGTGAAGGCCGCAGCTCTCGACGCCAGACGCCAGCAGTGCCGCCGCGAGCTCTTCGCGGCCGGCTTCGAGCAAACACACAGCGTAGTTGTTACAAACACGGTTTCTCAGGTGAACAAACTCCTCGGCCTCGATCGCACCGTATGCACGCTCGAACTGAGCCAGTGCCCGCCCAATTCGCCCGCTGCGCATGAGCGCAGTTCCATAGGCGACAAGGGACTTAACCAACAAGGGTCTGTCGCCATTCTCTTCGGCGATCGCGACCGCTTCAGCACCGGATTTTGATCCCGCCTCCGCGTCGACGTACAAGCTCGATAAGCGCGCTGCAAGCCCGAGGAGAATAACGGCTCCTCCATCTCGTGGAAGGCGTCGTGCCCTCGCGGCTAAACCGGGCGTGAGCGCCTGTAAGAACTGTGCTCTACCGGCCTCGTGCGCGATCTCCGCCAGTGCACTGACAACCAAGGCATCGAGGTAGTTGTCTCCGAGGCGCTTCGTTGCAGCTGCGAGTTTTCGAGCGTCTTCGAGGAGCGATTCCACTGATTGCCCAGCCGTAACGACCCGATGACACAACTTCACGGTATCGACAACCAAACGCGCCCGAGTTTCCGGAGCGCGCACCAATGCATCTTCACAAGCGTACCCTAGCTTGCTGGCGTCGGCGTAGCGACCAAGCTGCAATAGTAACTCTAGTAGAGGAGCCGCCGCACGAACTGTAGACCGCGCATCGCTAGCATGCGTCAAGGCACACCGATAGTAGTGTTCGCTTTCTGTGTACGCGCCACGACGTCTCGCATCATGCGCAGCGGCTAGCTCATACTCAGCAGCTGCCACGTAATTCCCAGCTTCGACCAGATGCCGTGCAAGAGCAGCCGGCTGTGCGCTACTTGTTGTCGACAACAATTCCGCGATCCTAACATGAATGGCACGCCTACGTGCCACGTCAGTGGCGTCAACCACTACCTGACGCAGCAGATCGTGCTTGAACGACAGCACGCCGTCACGCTGTGTTAGCACTCCGCGCGTTGTCAGCTCGGCGATCGCCTTTGAGCAAACGGAGGAGTCAAAGCCAATGCAATCCATCACGGTGCCGATATTCACTTCTGGCGTGGCAAACGCAACGACTTGAGCGAATTCCGTCGCTCTAGCAGAAAGTGAGCTAAGTCTTGCTTTCAAGAGTTCGTGGACGCTCCTTGGTAACCACGACAAACCACGGAGACCGCATGCCGCTTCGGGTGCCGCGGCACGAATCTCCTCAATAGCCTCAAGCAGGAAGAAGGGGTGGCCTCCGAACCGGCGCCATAGAACTATCTCAATGGCCTTATCGGTTCGGCGCAGCGCATCTCGAATCAGCCTAAGCGCATCTACCTCCGGAAGTTGGCCGAGTTCGATGATAAGGTCTGGGCCGCCTGTAGGACCGCGCTCCAGGAATGCCCCCAAAGCGCTGCTTCTGAGTTCCTCTCGGCGCAGCGTTGCCAACAATAGAACTGAACTGCCCTTCAAACGCTCGCGCAGACTCTGCAATAGATAGATCGTTCCTTCGTCGGCCCAGTGCAAATCCTCCAAGAGGACGACCAAGGGACGCTCGTCGGCCGCCTGGCGGAAGATGGATGCAAGAGCATCTGCCAGCTCAACCCGGAGCTCCCGTGGTTGCAAGGACGGCGAGTCGCGCTCTGTCAGGCCAGCCCCTATGAGCAGCGGGCGTATCCCATCGCGAATCCCTCCCGATACGGGAAACCCATCCAGAACTTGCTGGACGACAGCACGAAACGCAGAGTACTCGTCCGCTTGGCCATGCGGCGTGCAACGTCCGATGAGTGTTCTAGCTCGTTGGATCGCGCAGTAGCGGAGGAAATGGTCGGCGAAGCGCGTCTTGCCAATGCCTCCCTCGCCCTCGATGACTACTGCTTTCCCGCGTCCCGACGTGACGCTACCCCATAGCCCCACCATTCTCCGAAACTCGACATGTCTCCCGACGAAGCCAGGCCGCGGCATTTCCGCTGGCAACACGCGACTGGCCGCCGCATTAACCTGGGCGGCGAGCGGCGAAGGAAAAGCCCTCCCAAGCTCGCTTTCGATCAGTTGCCGCACGCGCTCATATTCCCGGTGGGCGCGGCTCACCTGGCCCATCGCCGCGATAGCTTGCAGGCGCTCCGTCTGAATCTCTATCCTAAGCGGGTCTATCCCAAGCAACGAATCAGCCAGACGCTCGGCTTCAGACCATTCCCCTGCACGCAGAGCGTCCTCCAAGTGCGTTTCAAACAACCGCTCCGCTGCACCGCGTGCGCTAGATCCTACGCTGTCCCGCCATTCGTCAAACGCGCGCGAAGGGGACTGATCAAACCGCTCAAGGAACCCGCCCTTCCAAAGCGCGAGCGCCCTTACAATGTCCCCGCCATCGCACGCGCGAAAAAAATCTAGAAGATCGAAACTGACCGACTGCTTAGGAACAAGGAGCGCACGCCCGACTCGCCGCACCTGCAGACTATTCAATCGACGCTGTAGGCTGTATAGGGATTGGCTCAGGCTGTGGCGGGCCGGTCTGCCGTCCGTCCGGTCCCAGATGACACTTGTCAAGTATGACCGCTCGACAGGCTTCCCAGTTGCGGCGGCTAAGACAAGAAGCAAAGCCGTTTCCGTCCGGCTTCGCATCGGGATCGAAACGCCAGCGTCTTCTACTGCAAAGCTTCCAAGACTTCGAATTGCGAGATGCAACAGTAAGCACCCTCGATCGGTTGATTGCGAACCTTCGATGGTTTGGACCGGAAGACAATAGCTAAATGGGCCGAGATCTATGCGGACTGATAGAGATCGACAGGGACGAAAGCCATCGTGGGGCGCTCAGCAAGCCAAGTAGCGCGCTCGAGAGTGTCTTTCTGGAGGACAGCCCGCACAATGTCGGGATCGAACTGTGTGCCAGCGCAGCGAACAAGCTCAAGCCGTGTTTTTTCGATTGACAGTGCCTTACGGTACGGTCGATCAGAGAGCATAGCGTCAATCGAATCAGACAACATGATGATTCGAGCAGCAATCGGGATCTCTTCGCCTGTCAAGCCAAGAGGATAGCCCGATCCGTCATAGCGTTCGTGATGGTGCCGCACGGCGCGAATTATCTCTGTGTTGACCGAGGTCAAGCTTTCGAGTAGGTCAGCGCCTTTAGTGGCATGCGTACGAATAAGTTCGCGCTCGTCCGCATTCAAGTCGTACGGTTTTCTAATGACAGCTTCATATACGGAGTCGATCTTTCCGATATCGTGAAGGAGGGCTGCAGTCTCGATTCGGTCGATCTGCTTGGGCGACAAGTCAAGATCCGTGGCAATCGCTCTAGCGAGTGTCGCCACCCGGACGGAATGACCGGATGTATACGGATCACGCGTTTCAATTGCTTTTACGAGCACTTTGAGAAGGTCCCGGTTGGCTTCCTCAAGTTGGACCTTGCCCAGATAGGAGTAGCGAATTAGCAGCAAAGGGAAAACTATGATTATCAGACCACCAGCCCGGTAGTCGTCGTACAAAGCAGCTGGTACAAGCGCGATCGGGCTCGCCAGCAGATCATACCACAGATTCGCCCCTCTGCCTCCAGCGACCTGGTGCATCGTGGACCGCAAGGACTGACGTCTTATTAGGCTCAACGCAGTACTGCTGAGCAAGACATTTATGAAGAAGAACGCAGCAGCAAGCAGCGCGAAGCCAAAGAATGCGATTTCAGCGCGGTTGCTAGGATCAGACAACAAGGCGTAGGCGTGGGCACCCACGGCGGCGGCTACTACGCCTTGTGCGATGTTGAATACGCTTCGTAGCAAGTCATTGCGGCGAAGGACGAATTGGGAAATCGCAACGACTACAGCAACTAACAGGACCGCCCCACGCGGTGGAAAAACAACGACCGCTGCTAGGAACGGCAAGAACGCCAAAGATGATTTCGCGGGCCTTCCGGAGCCGGTCCGAAAGTCGATAGCCATCGCTTCGGCCAGAATCCCAACAGCAACGTAAACCAAAAAACTGAGAATCTCAGATGCGCTCAGGGCGTAGTCACCCAAGGCGGGCAACGAGTAGGTGAGCGCCCCTGCGAGGGCGGTAACCGCAAGAACGAATACTTGTGCTTTACGGTTCATCAGTTTGCTGGGAGCCCCCGACCGTTTATCAGATAGTGATAAAGCCGCCCGTCACAACACTAACGAGCGCGCCGAGCAGGTCCAGGATCGCTTGCAACCCAGCCTCACCTCCTCTCGGAGTGACGTCGACCGACTCGTTGTATAAGGTCGCGACGCTCCGCTGGTGCTCCGCTGTGCCGGGTCTCCGCTCAGGCGATCGGGGGCTCCGTCAGTCCTCTCTCTCCAGTGTTCTCCGTTCGTGCGCGGCCGCAGCCGCGGGGACGTGCCAGGATCCTCTATGCGTGATGCTCGTCCAGGTGCGCCGCGACGATCCGGACCACGGAACGAGCGGCTGCCTCGACGACGGTTGACGTGACGGGCTCGGTGCCGGAACGCCGGGCGAAGTCCGAGCCGGTCCAGAACGACAGGGCCGTCACCACGTGGGGCTGGCCGGCCAGATCGACCAGCGTTGCGTCATCGAGCTGCATGGGCTGGCGGGGCAGCCGGGCCGTGCGGAGCGCGTCGACCGCCACGCGCGCGCCCAGCGCGACCTCGCCCGCGTCCGTGCCGCCGGACTCCGCGATGCTCGAGAAGCGCTCGGCGCCGACGGCCAGGACGACGGCGCAACGGAGACCGGTTTCGACGGCCTGGAGTTCGACGTGCTCGATGCGGGGCTGGGGGACGGCGATGGGTGTGGGCGATGCGATGACGACGCGGGCGCCGTCGGGGCGTCCGCTCGCAGCATCGCCTGCAGGGCCGTGGCCGTTTCGCAAGGTGGCGCCCCAGTTGCCGTGGTGCTGTCGGGACGTGCCGGAGCCGTCGGTGGCGCCGGCGAGCGCATCACCACCCGTCCTGTTCGAAGTTTCGGACGATGACGCGCCAATGATGATGGCGGAGGGGTCGACGGTGACACCGAACTGCGCCATGAGGGCGGACGCGACGTTGCGCGCCAGTCTGCGCGGGCCCATGCCGGGGGCCGGCACGACGACGATGCCGGCCAGCCGGCCGCGGCTGTCCGTGTTCACTGTTGCGGCAGACACGCCGACGAGCGAACGGAGCAGCCTTTCGGCCGCACGTGCGACGGGCGTCCCTGCACGACCACCATCGGGCGCGATCATGCGCGTCTTTTCTACTGTGTGATGCGGGGTGGTCGGATATCTACCGCGTGCACGGAGATACCGACACGGACGTCACACCCATGCGTCGTGGGTGCGCATCCGTGCTCTCGACAGCGACCCGGGGAGGGCGGTGCGGCGAGAGACGGTCGCCGTCCGGGATCTGCGAATCCCGAAGCGGGCCTGAAGGATGGGAGCCGTCCAACAGAATGTCAAGTCGGAAATTGCGCGATCCGGACGGGAACCCGATCGGGACCGGTTTTGTGAAATTTCTTCCGCCGGGCCGCGTCGGACAGGCCTGCGCGACGTCGGCGCCCCGGACCACCCGGTCCCCGGGGGCACGGGCACGTGAGGGCGATCCACCGGCCAGGCCGACAACCGGTTTTTCCACAGACCACGAGCCTGAGCCGCATGGACAAGCCGGGGCGGCCAGGCATAGCTTCGCCCGCCTATGGACTACGCGGGATCCGGCGGCTGGATCGAGGTCATCAGCGGGGTGATGTTCAGCGGGAAATCCGAGGAACTGCTCCGCCGCGTCCGCCGGGCCGCGCTGGCCCGCCGGATCGTCCAGGTCTTCAAGTCGCACCTGGATGAGCGGTACGGCGGGCTGGCCAAGGTGAGCACGCATGACGGCGGCCAGATCGATTCGGAGCCGATCTCGAGCTCGCTCGAGCTGATGGAACGGACCCGGGCCGACACACAGGTCGTCGCCGTCGATGAGGTCCAGTTCCTGGACGACGCGGTCGTCAACGTGGCCAACGCGCTGGCCGATCGGGGTGTCCGTGTCATCATGGCGGGCACCGACATGGACTTCCGCGGCCAGCCGTTCGGGCCCGTGCCGCTGCTGCTGGCCGTGGCGGAGCGGATCGACAAGCTGCACGCGATCTGCATCCGGTGCGGCCAGCTCGCGACACGGAACCAGCGCCTGATCGACGGCCGGCCGGCGCCGGCCGAGGGCCCCACGATCCAGGTGGGCGGGCTGGAGTCGTACGAGGCCCGCTGCCGGTCGTGCCACGAAGTGCCGTCCCGGGCGCAGACGCAGATTTCGCTGATCCGCTGACCGGTTTTTCCCGAGCCCGGAGTGACCGCATGAGACCCATCCGTTTTCTCCTCGTCGTCTTCGGCATCGTGTTCGCGGGCGGGGCCTTCGCCGCCCACGCGCACCGCGGCGGCGACGGCACGCACGGGCAGCTCCATGCCGTGCCGCACGGCGACGCGCACGCCGCCACCGCACAGCAATCCTCGCTGCCCGCGGGTGCGGCCGATGCGAACGCCCGTCTGCAGGCCTCACCGCGCCACGGCGAATGGGTGATGATCCGGACCGGCGCGGACAGCGTCCGCGCGTGGGTGGTCTATCCGGAGCGCGCGGAACGGGCGCCCGTGGTCCTGGTCGTCCACGAGATCTTCGGCCTGTCCAACTGGATCCGGGCCGTCGCCGACCAGGTCGCGGCCGACGGCTTCATCGCGATCGCGCCCGATCTGCTGACCATGAAGGACGTGCCTCGCGCGGCGGACGGTGAGTCGGATGCCAGCGCGGCCCGCGCCGTGATCGGCCAGCTGCGCACGGAGGACGTGCACCGCCAGCTGCAGGCGGTCGCGGAGTGGGGGATGCAACTCCCGGCCGCGAGGCCCGCCTACGGCATCGTCGGCTACTGCTGGGGCGGCAGCACGTCGTTCGCGCACGCCGTCGCCTCGCCGGGGCTCGGCGCGGCCGTCGTCTATTACGGTACCTCGCCCGATGCGGGCTCGCTGGGTAGCGTGCGCGCGCCCGTGCTCGGTCTGTACGGCGCCGATGACGCGCGCGTGAACGCGACCATCGCGCCGGCGGACGAAGCGATGAAGCGCCTGGGCAAGACGTACGAGCACCACATCTTCGAGGGCGCGGGACACGGCTTCCTGCGCGCACAGGACCAGCGCGAAGGCGCCAACCTCGAGGCCAGCCGCGGGGCGTGGCCGCTGACGATCCAATGGTTCCGCACCCACCTGGAAGGCTGATCATGAACACGCGCACGCTGCTCGTCTTCAGTACGGCCCTTTTCGCGGCCGCTGCATTGGCACTCACGACCGGCGCAGCCCGCCCCGACACGGCCGCCCGGACGGTCGACGATCACGCAGAACACGAGGCCGAAAGCCAGCCGGCACACGCGTTCGCCTCCGTCCAGCAGACGCCCGGGCTGCCCCCGAGCGGCGCGGCCGCGACAGAACGGCTGGCCGCCTCGCCGCGAAGAGGCGAGTGGTCCGTCGTCCGCAGCGGCGCGGACAGCATCCGCGTGTTCGTGGTTCGCCCGCAACGCACGACGCCCGCACCGGTCGTCATCGCGGTGCACGACAACCGCGGGATGTCCGACTGGATCCGCAGCGTGGCCGACCAGCTGGCGGCCGACGGCTTCATCGGCGTCGCGGTCGACCTGCTGTCGATGAAGGACATCGCACGCAACGCTGCGGGCGACAGCGATCCGGACGCGGTGCGCGCGCAGATCGGCTCGCTCGACCGCGACGCGATCCAGCGCCACATCTCCGCCGTCGCCGACTGGGCGATGAAGCTGCCCAACGCCGTTGCCAGGTACGGCGTCGTCGGGTTCTGCTGGGGCGGCAGCACGGTTTTCAACCACGCCGTCGCGGCGCCCGCGCTGGGCGCGTCCGTCGTGTACTACGGCAGTTCGCCGCGACCGGAGGAGATGGCCCGCGTGCGCGCGCCCGTGCTCGGGCTCTACGCGCAGAACGACGAGCGCGTCAACGCGACGGTTCCCGCCGCCGAGGCCGCGCTGAAGGCTGCGGGCCGGACCTTCGAGGCGCACTACTTCGAGGGCGCCGGGCACGGCTTCCTGCGCGGACAGGAAGGCGGCGAGGGCGCGAACCTGGCCGCCTCGCAGAGGGCGTGGCCGCTCACGATCGCCTGGTTCCGCACGCACCTGGGCAGCTGATCAGGCACCGACCGGGGCGGCAGCAGGATCGAAGTTCGCGATGAATCGTGGGGATGGATGATGGGAACGGATTACGGACGACGGGCCACGGACTACGGACCGCGGTCCCAGCAACGCCTCAGCCAGTCGAGCGGCCCCGGGCTCAGCCCATCTCGCGGGCCTCCAGTGCCTCCGCGATCCGGCGGGCGGAGCGGCCGATGTCCTCGACGACTTCCGCGATCCGCAGAAATGCGCGGATGAACCAGAAGACGAACACGATGCCGGCGATCCACATCGCCAGCGAGACGAGCCACCAGATCGCCGCGAACCCGTACATGATCACCTCGCGATAAGGTCGTTCCCCAGGTCAGTTCCCCGATCATCCATCCCCAACCCCCATCCCCATTCCCGCAGTGTCGTCCCTTACCACCCTGTCCAGCCCGGACCCCGCACCACGCGGCCGGGCGTCGCGCCCGTGTGCTGCCCGTCGTTCAGTACGTGGACCCCGTTCACGAACACGTGGACCATGCCGGTCGCCAGCTGGTGCGGCTGATCGAACGTAGCGTGGTCCGTGATCGTCTGCGGATCGAACACGACGACATCGGCGAAGTGGCCGGGCTCGAGTGCGCCGCGCCGGCGCAGCTTGAGGTTCGTGGCAGGCAGCGAGGTCAGCCGCCGGACGGCTTCCTCCAGCGGGATGACCCGCTCCTCGCGCACGTACTTGCCGAGCAGCCGCGCGAAGTTGCCGTACGCGCGCGGATGGTTGTTCGACCTCAGGAACACGCCCTCGGGTGCGGGCGCGGCCTCATCCGAATCGAAGCTGACCCAGGGCAGCGCGATCTGCTTCTTCACGTTGTCCTCGGACATCAGGAAGTAGACCGTGCCCACGCGGCTGTCGTCGGCCACGACCAGATCCATCGCGACTTCTTCGGGCGATTTCCCCCGATCGGCGGCCACGCTCGCGAGCGTGCGGCCCGTCAAGTACTTCAGCGAGTCCTGCTTGAACGCGACGAGCAGCACGCGCTCGGGCGAGCCGGCCAGCAGGTAGAGGCTTTCCCACGCGTCCGTGGGCGTGCGCATCTCCTGCAGCACCTGCCGGCGGATCGCCGGGTCCTGCAGCCGCCGGCGCCACGTCTGCAGCCCGCCCTCCTGGACCCACGGCGGCATCGCCGCGTCCAGCCCTGTCGCGCCGGCCGTGTACGTGTACATGTCGGCCGTGATGGGCAGACCTTCCGCACGGGCCGCCTCGACACGCGCGATCACCTCGTCCATCTTCGGCCAGTTCGCCTGGCCGGCCGCCTTGAGATGGTAGATCTGCGCCGGGACGCCGGCCTCGCGCGCGATCGTGATCAGCTCGTCGACGGCCTCGAGCAGCGCGTTGCCCTCGCTCCGCATGTGCGAGATGTACATGCCGCCGAACGGTGCAGCCTCGGCCGCGAGCGCGATGAGCTCGGGCGTCTTCGCGTAGAACGCGGGTGCGTAGATGAGCGATGAGCCGATGCCGAGCGCGCCCTCCTCCATCGCCTGCCGCACGAGCGCGCGCATGCGATCCAGCTCCGCGGGCGTCGGCTCGCGATCCTCGTAGCCGATCTCGTGGATCCGCGCGGTCGTCGCGCCCAGGAACGACGCGACGTTCGGCGACACGCCCTTCCGCTCGAGGTACTCGAGGTACTCGCCCAGCGTGGTCCACTCGATGTCGAACCGGATGTCGCCCTGTTCGTCGACCATGCGCCGCTTCATCGCATCGTTCAGCGGGCCCATCGACATGCCCTCGCCGAAGACTTCGAGCGTCACGCCCTGCACGATGTCGGACAGGCCACGCCCGTCTTCGATCAGCGATTCCGTCGCCCACGACAGCATGTTGATGAACCCGGGCGCGACGGCCAGCCCGGTCACATCGATCTCGAGCGGCGCCGTCGCCCGGCCGATGTCGCCGACCGCGACGATGTTGTCCGCCAGAATCGCGACATCACCGACCATGGGCGAGCCGCCGCTGCCGTCGTAGATCGTGCCGCCGCGCAGGATCACATCGACCTGTCGCACCTCGCCGCACCCCGCCAGGAGCGCGACGAACAGCAGGGACCGGGCAGCACGGGAACGCATGAAGTCCTCCTGTGAGACTCGCGACGGGATCCAGGACGGCCGGCCGCCGCCGCAGCGTACGCGCGGCGCGCGGATCGGCTGGCGGACATGATACGCGCCGCACGCCGGCGCGAGCCATTGTCCGATCGGCCGTGGCCGAAACCGGAGCCGTCCGGGACCGGGGCAAGCACCACGCCGCAAGGAGACGGCCCCGGCATCCAGTCCGCCTGACCCGAACGTCCCGGACTTGCGCGGCGAGGTTTCACGGCCATCCTTCCGTCACGACAGGGGGCGGACCGCTGGCCGATGGAACTTCGCCGGCCCGTGGCGGGTCCGACGCGGCCCGGCCTCGATCGCAGACCGACTCCCGGCCAGCGGGCTGAAACTCCAGGAAAGGACACGGCGCATGCGCAAGGCGATTTGCAGAATCCTGCTCTCGACGACGGCCGTCGCCGTCGCGATCGGAACCACCGTCTTGCAGGCGGAACCCGCGCCGGCAGCCGCAACGGACCGGCCGGTCGTGCAGGACACGCTCGGCAAGAGCATCTACATGTCGAAAGGCACGTGCTTCGCCTGCCACGGACCGGAGGGCAAGGGCACGCCGCTCGCACCGGACCTGACCGACAAGGAATGGCTGAACCTGACGGGTGAGGTCACCGCGCAGGCGCTCGCCGAGCTGATCACGAAGGGTGTGCCGACACCCAAGAAGTTTCCGACGCCGATGCTGCCGAAGGCGGGCGTGGCCCTGACGGACGCAGAGGTCCAGGCCGTTGCCCGTTACGTCCTCTCGCTGAGCGCCGGTACGCGCTAGCGCCGGCTTCTGGCGCCCGCCGTCGCAAGCGGCGGGCGCCGCGCGCCACGCACCACACCCGCCGAGGTTCCATGCGAGCCCGCACCATCCAGCCATCGGTTCTGTGCGCGATCGTTCTGCTCGCCACGCTGCCGGCGTGCGCACCGCGCCCGAACGAGGAAGCCGACGCGATCACCACGCAGTACACCGACGCCGCGAACCGGCTGATCCAGGCCGCGGTCGCGGACAGCGCGGCGTACAAGCGGCTCGGTGAGCTGGTCGACCGGTTCGGCCACCGCTTCAGCGGGTCCGAGAGCCTGGAGCGCGCGCTCGACTGGATCCTCGATGAGATGCGCGGCGATGGCCTCGAGAACGTGCGCGGCGAGCCGGTCATGGTGCCACGCTGGGTGCGTGGCACGGAGTCGGCCGCGCTGGTCGAGCCGCGTGCCATGCCGCTCTCCATGCTCGGCCTGGGTGGCAGCATCGCGACGCCACCGGGCGGGATCGAGGCCGAGGTCCTCGTCGTGCGCAGCTTCGAGGAGCTCGAGTCGCGCGCGGCCGATGCGCGCGGCCGGATCGTGCTCTTCGATGTGCCGTTCACCAACTACGGCGAGACGGTCGCGTACCGGCGCGAAGGCGCCATCGCCGCAGCCCGCGCGGGCGCCGTCGCCAGCCTGATCCGCTCCGTCGCGTCCGGCTCGATGCGCTCGCCGCACACCGGCAGCATGCGCTACGAGGAAGGCGTCCCGCAGATCCCGCACGCCGCACTGAGCGTCGAGGACGCCGCCATGATCGGCCGCATGGACGATCGCGGCCAGCGCGTGGTCGTGCGCCTCGAGATGCGTGCGCAGACCTTGCCCGACAGCGAATCGCGCAATGTGATCGCCGAACTGACCGGCAGCGAGTTTCCGGAACAGGTCGTCGTCATGGGCGGCCACATCGATTCCTGGGACGTCGGCCAGGGCGCCATGGACGACGGCGGTGGCAGCGTCGCCGCCTGGGAAGCGCTGCGGCTGATCATGGAGGCCGGGCTCCGCCCGAAGCGCACGATCCGCGTCGTGCTGTGGACCAACGAAGAGAACGGGCTGCGCGGCGGCAACGCGTACCGCGACGCGCACCTCGATGCGCTCGACGACCACGTGCTCGCGATCGAGTCCGATGCCGGCGTCTTCGCGCCGCGCGGGTTCGGCTTCACCGGCAGCGATGCCGCGTTCGACCTCGTGCGCCGCGTCGGCCGCCTGCTCGAGCCCATCGGCGCCTCCAGCATCACCCGTGGCGGCGGCGGCGCGGACATCGGCCCCATCATGGAGCGCGGCGTGCCGGGCATGGGCCTGCAGGTGGACGGCACCCGCTACTTCTGGTACCACCACTCCGAGGCGGACACGCTCGACAAGCTCGACCCCATCGAGATGGCGCACTGCGTCGCGGCCATGGCCATCATGGCGTACGTCGTCGCGGACCTGCCGGAACCGCTGCCCAGGGAGGCGAGGACGCCGTGATGGGGTGGCTGGCGTTCGTGGTGGGGGTCGGCGTCGCGGCGGGGCCGCCTCCGATAACAGATGATTTCACCGCGGAGAGCGCGGAGAACGGACTTCGCTTCTTGCACGGGGGGTGGGGATTCGGGGCGCTGCAGGATACCGTGGCGTGGGAGGCAGCTGAGCGCGGTGCCAACCTGCGCGTCTGGCTGCTGACGATCGGCCAGGGTGACGCGATCTGGGAGCGGTTCGGGCACAACGCGATCCGCGTGCTCGACGAGACGACCGGCATCGATGCGGCATGGAACTACGGCATGTTCGACTTCGAAGAGCCGGGTTACCTGGGCCGACTCGTGCGCGGCGAGATGATGTACTGGGTACAGCCGTACGATGGCGCGGCCCTCATCGATTTCTACATCCGCACGAACCGGTCGGTGTGGCTCCAGGAGCTGAACCTCACGCCCGCGCAGAAGGCGGACCTGAACGATTTCCTGATGTGGAACGGACGCGACGAGAACCGCTTCTACCGCTACGACTACTACCGGGACAACTGCTCGACGCGCGTGCGCGATGCGCTCGACCGCGTGCTCGACGGCGCGCTGGCGGCCGCGCTCCAGGCGCGCACCGGCCGCAGCACGTACCGGGAGCACACGCAGCGCCTGCTCTCCGACCGTCTGGCCGAAGGCACCGGCACGCTGCTGGCCATGGGCCCGCGCACGGACCGGCCGCTCAGTGCCTGGGAAGAGGCGTTCCTGCCGGTCCAGCTGATGGAGCAGATCCGGACCGTCGAGGTGCAGGGACCGGACGGCACGAACCAGCCGCTCGTGCTCGATGAGACGGTCGTGTTCACCGCGCAGCGCGAACCGGAATCGACCGTCGCGCCGGACCGGGTCCTCCCCTTCAGCGCCGCCGGCATCGGTCTGGCCGCCCTGCTCCTGCTGCTCGGCCGGCCCGGCACCGGCAGGGCCACACGCATCGGCTTCGCGGCGCTGGCCTTCGCCTGGGCGCTCACCGCCGGCGTGTTCGGCACCGTGATCGCAGGCCTGTGGGCCTTCACCGAACACAGCTTCACGTACAACAACGAGAACCTCCTGCAGGCCTCGCCCCTGCTCCTCCTCCTGGCCGTCCTGATCCCGTTCGGCACCCGGCTCAGCCACCAGGCGGCCCGGCTCGCCGTGGTCATCGCAGGCCTCGCCGTCCTGGGCTTTCTGCTGCAGATCCTGCCCGGCCTGGACCAGGCCAACGGCGAGATCATCGGGCTGCTGATGCCGGCCCACATCGCGGTGGCCGTGGGGCTGTCGATCCGACCCGGAAAGTCGTCCTCGCCGAAGGACACCTGAGTTCCATTCGAAGGGGGTCAGGGGTCGGGCTGACCCGCGCTTGACGGCCCGCCGTCCGATACGCCCAACTCGTTGTCATACAGTTATTTATCGGCAGTACGCGCAGCCCCGGATCGGACGTTGGCACCGGGCTTGCCCCTCAGGACGGCGCGGCACGGCAGTCGGCGTGTCCGCCTTCCAGATCAACACGGATACGGGGTGACACGATGGAGACCATGGGAACGAGTGCGCGAACACGGATCGGGCGGGCCACCGCAACGGCGACCCTGCTGGTCGGGGTCATGGCGAGCTCGTTCGGCTGCGCGAGCATGAACAGGACGGAGGAGGGGCTGGTCATCGGCGCCGCGGGCGGCGCGGTCGTGGGCGGCGTGATCGGGCGCGCGGCGGGCTCGACGGCCAAGGGCGCGATCATCGGTGCGGCCGTGGGCGGCACTGCGGGCGCGATCATCGGCCGGCAGATGGACAAGCAGGCGGCGGAGCTGGCGGCGGAGATCCCGGGCGCGAAGATCGAGCGCGTGGGCGAGGGCGTGCTGGTGACGTTCGACTCGGGTCTGCTGTTCGACTTCGATTCTGATGTCGTCAAGGGCGCCGCCCAGCAGAACCTGACCGCGCTCGCGAACAGCCTGGTCAAGTATCCGGACAGCGAGCTGCTCATCGTGGGGCACACCGACTCCGTCGGCAGTGACGCCTACAACCAGCGTCTGTCGAAGCGGCGCGCCCGGTCGGCGGCCAGCTACCTGACGGGCCGCGGCGTGAAGCCGGACCGTTTGCGCACGGACGGCCGCGGTGAGGTCGAGCCCGTAGCGGACAACGCGACGGACGCCGGCCGTGCGCAGAACCGGCGCGTCGAGGTCGCGATCTTCGCGAGCGAGGAGTACCGGCAGCGTCTGATGCGGGGCAGCCGGTAAGCACGGCGGCACGGGACGGCGCGCGAACGCCACGGGCGCACGCGAGATCCGTTACGCCTGGCGCTGCGGGATGCAGAAGGCGGCGGCCTCCGAAG
>JBFJPA010000005.1:0-23317 GCA_041617355.1 Longimicrobiales bacterium | reverse complement strand
TGCTCGGCCTCCCAGCGAATGACTTCACGCGCGTCCGTCTGGCCCATGCGGTCCATCGGGATGCGCTTGATGATCACATCGTGTCCGCCCACGGCGGCCACGACCTCACGCTTCTTGACGCCACTGCTCTCGAAAACCGAGCGAACGGTGGCGGCGACCAGAGCGGGATCCATGATCTCGCCTTCGACGATGGCATCCGGGACCAGCGGGCTCGTCGCGATCTGCACGATCTCGGGCTCGGCCTTCGAGTGGTCGATCACGACCAGCTTGACGAAGCCGCTCCCGATGTCGAGGCCCACGGACAGTTTGCTCCGGCGCAGTAGACCCATGAGAAGCTCGGGGTATCGGTGAATCGTTACGAAACTCGTGAGCCGGTCATTCGGCTCGACGGCACCGGAGCGGGCCTGGGAGGAGGCAGCAGTCGCCCATTGACAGGGGCTCCTTCCCCTCCGCCCGGAGCTGCGCCGATGGACCCGGCGCGGACGCCCCGATGCGTTGAATTCCTCGCTTAAGCGTCGTCACTTCAAACGGCGTTCTTTAGGTGCGCCCCCCGGGGCGCACCCCCTACCAGATCCAGTTGTCCGCGTACGTGCCCGGGATCACGCGAAGGGCCGAGATCCGGGCCATCGCGCTGGCCACGTGGCACGAGTTGTAGACGTACGTCTTGTTGCCGTTGCCGAAGGCGCTCTCGCCCACGGTCATCCCCAGCTGTTCGTTCAGGCCGCTGATGACCGTGCCCTCGACCGTGTTGTTGCCGTCCGCCGTCATGGTGCCGCCGACCAGCACGATGCCCTGCCACTGCTTGGAGCCAGTGATGACCAGGTTGCCCGTCACGATCAGCGTGCCGCGGCCACCCGTCGGGATCGAGTAGTTGCCGTTGATGCGGATGACCGGCCAGTAATTGGGGTCGGCGAAGCTCGGCCATGGGTTGCCCGGGATGACGACGTCGGGCGTGATCATGTTGCCGTTGACGATGCCGTCCCAGTTGATCTTGATGGAATCGTTCGCCATCTGGGCCTTGGTGCCCATCTCGCGGACCGGCGGATTTCCGGTGGGAGTGAACAGGCCGTTGTTGTCCCACATGCCAGACGGCACGGCGGTCCCGGCCACGGCCGGCTTCTGGCCACACTGATCGTTTCCGTCGAGCGTGCCAGCCGTGCCGTTTTTCATGAGCCCGCTGATACTGGTCCAGGCACCGGTCACGTGCAGCGGCTCTTCCCGGAACAGCGTGAACTGCGAGACCGTGCGCTGTGCCGGCGGTGTGCCCGGGGCCGCGCCCCGGATTGCCGTGCCGCGCGAGCGCACGAAGTACAATGCCTCCGCCGTGGCGCTTTGGGCGCGGACCTGCGCCAGCACAACATCGGCGTAACCACCGGGCACGTTGACCCGCACCGACTCTGCCGCCGGCGGCGGGAACTGATTCATGCCGAGGGCGCGCCGATTGGTCAGGTAGTACTCCAACCCGCTGTTCGCTACGGAGTATGAGTCGACTTCGGCGTCGCGGTCGCGATTGACGCGAGACTCGTTGTCGACGCGCGCGAATGCGGCGGCGACACCAATGGTCAGAAACCCGACGACGAAAAGGGCCACGGGAAGCGCGAACCCGTCACGCGAATGCATGCGCATCGTCGATCTCCTAGTTCTTGAAGAAGACCGCCGTCCGTAGCGGCGAAGTCTCGGCGGCCGTCGGATTGGCCGCGCGCTCGTTGACTCCCACGAGGAACAGCTCGATCCCGCGCAGGTCGTTGAGGCTTGCTGGCGGCGCGGGGTTCGAATTGGCGCTGTCAGCCCAGAAGAAGAGGAAGCGAGCCGCCGTGTCGAACGGGGCCACCAGCTCCTCGCTCAAACCTGCGGCGACGCGTGTACGGTACAGGCCACGGCGCCCCGGCACGGATGCGGACGGCCGGAACGCGTAGCTGATCCGCTGATGCAGGAACACGGGCGCGCCTCGGAACCCGCCCAGAATGATTGGCGACACCCGCACGATGCGCGTGCCCGTCGGCAGGTTGGACGTGACGATCGGGTTCGTTCCGCTCGTGCAGCTCGACGATGCGCCCGTGGCGAGCGAGACGCCGGTCTCGACGTACGTCAGCACGTTGTTCGAATCGCGCCAGCCGTACCCGGCGAAGTTCGCCGTGCCTTCGGCGTAGACCAGCGAGTCGACCGGCGGAATCAGGACGTCCGTGGCACTGAGCGTGTTGCCGCAGATGATGCCCTGGGCGAACGGTATGCGGAACGTGACCGAGTCGCGGTGCGCCTGAGCGACGCCGCCGGTCGTCTGGACCATGCGCGTATCCGATAGAATCAGCCCGGTCGAGCTGCGCGACACGGCGCGGGCATTGCTCCGCCCTTCCTGTGTCGTCATGAATCGAGACTGCGTGACCATCAACTGGACGAGCGACGCGCTGACGAGCGACGCCACGACCAGGCCGACAATGAGCTCGGCGATGCTGAAACCGGGTCGGTTCGTCATCGGCGGCCTCAGTTCGTGCTGAGCGGACTGCCGACGGGCGGCCGCGTCCGTTCGAGGATCACCGTGTCGGCGGCGACGCCGGGCTGCGTCGGCCGGACCACGATCGTGACACGGCTGCGGTTCGTAGCAAGAGACGTCACCGTGATGCAGCGCTGGTGCGGGAACACGCCGGTGCTGGTGGTCCTGCAGCCAGCCTGGCCGGCCAGGTCCGCGTAACGCAGGGCCGACAACCGGTTGACCTCCTGCACCATCAGGCCCTGGCGGAAGTTGCTCGCCGCGATGTTCGTCGTCTGTCTCGACGCCGTGAAGACCATTCCGCTGAGGCCCGTGAGGATTACCGTCGTCAATACGACAGCCACCAGGACTTCGATCAGCGATACGCCAGACTGAGGGGAAAGACGAGTAGCGCTCATGTTACTGCACCCTGACCTGGCCCACACGCGTCATCCGCACGACGCGCTGGTTGGGACCCACGCTCAACGTGACACGCAGCGTGTCCGAAGCCACGCCGTTCGGAAACACCGTGATCGTCGCCGCGCTCGCGTTGAGCGCGGTCAGACCATAGGGCGATTGTGCTGTCGAAAAATTCTGCCGCACGAAGACCGTGCCAGCGGCACGGTCCGCGATGGTGAGCGTCCGGTTTGCCGAGTTGACTCCGATCGTCACCGGCTTGCGCTGCCGTGCCGAGAGCGAGTACGCGTTGCGCATCTCGTTGGCGATCACGTTGGCGGCTCGATCGGCTTTCGACCGCATCGCGCCGCGCTCCACGACGGGGAAGGCGTAGGCCGCCGTGATGCCCAGGAGGATCACGGCCAACAGGGCCTCCACCAGCGAAAAGCCGGCTCGTGGACCCAATCGCCACTGGCTCCGTTGGTTGCTCGACATCGTCATCGGGACTCCGGGATGGAAGAGATCCGGAGACGAGCGTAGCCAGTTCTGTACCGTGTACGTAAGTCACGCCAGATCAACACATTACAGAAAAATCGATAGGCTCCGAAATGCTCCTTTTTTTCAGCCGGGGACTACTTTGTGCTGGCTGCCGGAACCCGCGGGCCGCGGCGACCCGAGACCGTCGGCAAACGGGCCGACCGACGCCGCCCCTGAAGACCGATCGTGAGCATTGAGAACGCATTGAGTCAGCGCGGCGGAAGCCACCAGCGCGGGTGCATTCGGAACGGAGCGCGCAGAGCTCGCGTCTGGAACGCGCGTTCGAGCGCACACGCGCTGTAACGGATTGTTGCGTCGACGTCGGTGGTGCCCATCCCGAAGACGTGGACGGCGCCGAACACGGTTGCGTCGGCCATCGTCAACTGCCCGGCAAGCACGGCGCCATGGACCATCGCGCCGCCACGGAGCGTCAGTGTTCCGAGCACGATGAGCGTTCCCTGAGCGACCCCCCCATCCACGGTCAGGTCTCCGGGCGCGAACAGGAGCGGGAGGAAGTCCCGACACTCGCCACCGCTCGACGGATCGCCCCAGTTGGCGACGTCTTCTCTGTCACAGAATCCGGAGGTCTCCGATGGCGCCGGGCGAACCGATCCGGAGACACTGAAATCGGCGAGGCGCGCGAGGGAGGACAGCGGCAGCCCGGCAACCTGCAACGCGAACGTGTCCGGCGCGTCGGTGCGAACGGGCGGCGATCCGTTGACGCGTGCCAGCGGACTCGAGGTCATGGAAGCGTCAGCGGCGATGCGAACACCCGGGACGGCAGGCGAAGTGGCTTCGCACGGCACGCTCGGGTCCGCCGAACCGTCGACGTCGGCATTGGGGCCGAGCGTGATGTTGCCGCGCGCGCGGAGCGCGGCGCCGAACAGCGCCCGCAGCGAGTCGGGCGGTAGCGTGGTGACGAGGGCGGCCGCGCGCGGGGATGCGGCGTCGATCGGATGGGACGCATGCAGGATGAAGCGGCCACTTCCGACGGCCTCGACGGAGACCGTCACGGAGTCCGCATCTGGCACGACGATTCGAATGGCTCGAAATGCTTGTAGCGTGTCGAACCGAGCGGACGCCCACTCGGCCGTGACCGCGCGGATCGCCGATTCCGCGGACAGCCGCACCTGCAGAGCGCGCGCATGAAGTCGTGCGGACGTGACGTCGGCCGTCGCGACGGCGAGGGCGCCGGCGGTGAGCAGACCGAGCAGGAGCAGAGCGAGCAGCGTGACGACGAGCGCCGACCCCGTGCGCCTCATGGCTCCCCTTCGCCGTGCAAGGAACGCAGGGCCAGCCGCAGAGGTGGGCCTCGGTCCGCTGCCAGACGCAGGATCCACTCGAACGTCTCGGCAGGGGCTTCGTTCGCGTCGGTCTCGAAGACGTCCGGCGTGAGCGGTTGTCGTCCGGCCGCGCCGACTCGCCAACGAAGTGCCCGTCCCGAGAGGTGATACGCTCCGCGCTCGAAGAACAGCAGAACGTCACCGGGCCGAACGCTTCCGGTGACCGAGACGGCCATGGTCGCTTCGGCAGCGGGCACGAGGCACTCGCGCGCCGGGAGGGACACGGCGAAGGCGGCGGCTCGTTCTCCGGAGCGCCCCAGCACGATGACCGAGTCCTTGGCGGCATCGGGAGCACGGCTGCCGCGGTAGCGGATCGTGGCCCGGCCAGAGGCGGCAGCGCAGATGATGGCGGATCCGCGGAAGGCGCGCAGCGCGATGGAGTCGCTCGTGAGCACGGGACGATCTGCCGCGATGGCGTCCCGCAGCTCTACGTGAAGCACGGCGTGGGCGGTGCCGAGTGCGTCCGTCTCTTCCGCGCTGCGGACGACGCGGTGTGCGACGCGGATCTGGACGAAGATCGCGGATGTCGCGGAGGCGAGCAGGAACCCGGCGACAACCGTCGCTGCGATCGCCTCGGCGAGACCGCTCCCGGCCCGACGGTGGGTCATGGCAGCAGCGGCGGTGGCGCGGCGTGCAGGGCGCGCAACTCGAGAGGCTCCACCCGTCCGGGCACCCAGGCGCGGACGAAGAGCCGGGTCACGGCACCGGATCCGACCACGATCCATTCGAGCCGGGCTCCATCCCTCTGTTCGTTCCCGCTGATCGGCGAGGGCGAAAGCAGCAACGAATCCATGGTGTGGCTGGCCAGCAGCAGCGCCCGCATCTCCATGGCTGCACTGCGCGAGAAGCGGAGTGCCGACGCGGCAGCCAGGCCGGTCGCCGTCGCGACGATGGCGAGCAACAGAAAGGCGATCGTGACTTCCACGAGGGAAGCGCCGCTGCGCGCGGCGGTGGCCCGCACGACCTTCACCATCGGCGCACCCGTCCGTATGCCGAGAGCGTCAGGCGCGCTTCCGCGCGGTTGCGCTGGAGTCGAATCGTACGATTGGCGAGACGGCCGAGGCCGAGACGGTCGAACTCGAGCACGACGAGGCCGCTCGCACCGTCGACCGTGAGCCGCGAGCCGAACCGCTGCAGCTCGAGTCGTTCGCGCACGCTGTCGGCCGGACTCTCGACCAGGACCCGGTCCGGCTCCAGAACGACGCGGGCCGAACCGTGCAATCGAGCCAGCGACCGGGCGCGGCCGATCGACGCGCCCACGGCGTCCCGGGCGACCCGCACGGCTGCGCCATCGCGCGTCGTGGCCGTCGCGCTGACCGTCATTCCAGCCAGGATCGTGAGCAGCGCGAGCAAGACCGTGAGCTCGACCAGTGTCGTACCGGGCATCGCGTGATCGTTGGACATGACGCGACGGTACCCGGGAATCCGGGGCAGGAGAATGGCGAGTCGGGACGGCGGGAATTCGGGGGGGCCGACGTCCCTGCGGGAGCGTCGGCGTGGCAGTCGTCAGTCGATGCCGTACTCGCGGATCTTGTAGAGGAGCGCACGCGAGCTCAGCTCGAGCAGCTCGGCCGCGCGCGTCTTGTTGCCGCCCGTGCGCTGGAGTGCTGCGCGGATCAGTCGCTTTTCCATGACTTCGCTGTGCTTCTTCACGGAGAGCTCGTCCTCATTGAGCTCGGCGTGGTCGAGAGCCGCGACCGGCGTCGCCACGTTCGGCGGCAGGTCGGCCACCACGACACGGTTGGATTCGGAGAGGACCATGGCCCGCTCGATGGTGTTCTCGAGCTCACGCACGTTGCCCGGCCACGGATATTCGAGGAGCAGCCGCATCGCATCGCCATCGACGCCCTGGCAGGCGAGGCTGAGTCGGCGGTTGTTCTGGTCGATGAAGTGCTTGACGAGCAGCGGAATCTCTTCCCTCCGCTGCCGCAGCGGGACCAGGTGAATGGGCACGACCGCGATGCGGTAGTAGAGGTCGCTGCGGAACCGGGCCTCGCGGACTTCCTCGTCCAGATTCTTGTTGGTCGCCGAGACGAGGCGGACATCGACTTCGCGCGGTTTCGTGTCGCCGATGCGCCGGACTTCACCCTCCTGCAACGCACGCAGCAACTTGACCTGCAGCGTGGCGGGCATCTCGCCGATCTCGTCGAGGAACAGCGTACCGCCCGATGCGACCTCGAAGAGGCCGGGCTTGTCCCGCTCCGCGCCGGTGAACGCGCCGCGCACGTAACCGAACAGCTCGGACTCGAGCAGGTTCTCCGGAATTGCGCCGCAGTTGACGGGAACGAACGTCTGGCTGGCGCGGTCGCTCTCGTTGTGGACGAGCCGCGCGACCAGCTCCTTGCCCGTGCCGCTCTCCCCGGTGATGAGGACGGGCGAGGGATGGCGCGCGACCTTCGCCGCAATGGCCAGGGCTCGGGTCATGGCGGGCGACTTCGCGATGATCTCGCGGTAGCGCCGCTCGATGCTGACCTCTTCGCGCAGCCGACTGACTTCGCGACGCAGCGACTCGCGCTCCTCCGCCTTGCGCAGCGTCAGGACGAGCTGGTCCGGACTGAACGGCTTGGGCAGGTAGTCGTAGGCGCCCTTCTTCATCGCCTGGATGGCCAGCTCGATTCCGCCGTACGCGGTCATCACGATGACGAGGCCCGCGCCTTCCGCCTCGCGGAACCGATCGAGGAACTCCAGGCCGGACAGCCGCGGCATGCGCACATCGCACAAGATGATGTCGGGCTTTATGTCGAGCGCGCGTGCCAGGCCCTCCTCGCCATCGCTCGCGGCGTGGACCTGGTATCCTTCCTCCTTCAGGATCAGGCCTACGGTCTGCCGGAGGCCCGGCTCGTCGTCGATGATCAGAACCGTCATCATGCGTCTGGTTTCGCCTCGTTTGGCACCGCGGGGAGCAGCACCATGAAGCGCGCGCCGCGTCCCTCTTCGCTGTATGCGTGGATCGAACCGCCCATACTCTCGACGAGCCGTTCACAAACGGCCAGGCCCAGCCCCGTCCCCATGCCCGGCTCCTTCGTCGTCACGAACGGCTCGAACACCTTATCGAGCAACGCGCGCGGGATGCCCGGGCCGTTGTCCGACACCTCGATCTCGACAATGCGACCACTCGGCGCGGGCGGATCCCCGCGGCGCCGGCCGATCGGCTCCGCCAACCGGCGGCGGTGCGAGTAGTCGATCTCCGGCGGATCATCCCGCCGCCTCGCCGGCAGCACGGGAGCCGGTACGGTCGCGCGTGAACGCGTACGCATGCCGACCACCGGAGTCTCGTGTTCGGCCAGCGCGTCGGTCGCGTTCACCAGCAGGTTCACCAGCACTTGTTGCAGCTGGTATTGGTCGGCAAGCACGTTTGGCAGCGGCTCCTCCAACTCGACCTCGAGCGTGACGCATTCAAACCGGCCCTGGACCCGCAGGAGGTCGAGCGTCTCGTGCACGATCGCGTTCACGCCGATCGCGAACGGACGCATCTCCCGCGGCCGAGCGTACTCGAGAAGGCCGCGCACGATCCGATCGATCCGCTGCGCCTCGCGCTGCGCCGCATCCACGAGCTCGCGACGCGAATCATCCGCGTTCCGGCCGAGCAGGCTCAGATAACCGATGATCGCGCCCAGCGGATTGCCGACTTCGTGCGCGATGCCGGCGCTCAACCGGCCGACCGAGGCCATCTTCTCGGCCTGGATCATCGCATTGCGCGCCTCCGTCAACAGCCGGTTCGTCTGGTCCAGCGACCGGATGTTCGCCGCCAGCTGCGCTCGTTCGGCACTCAGCCGCTCGGCCATGTGGTTGACCGAGACCGCCAGTCGCGAAATCTCCTCCAGCCCGCTCTCCGGCACACGCTGCTCGCCTTCGCCAGCCGCCATGACCTCGATGCCGTGCAGCAACCTCTCCATCGGTGCCACCACCCGCCGCTGCAACAGCCAGCGCCCCAGAAGCGCGAACACACCGATATCCACCGCGAGCAGCAACGTCATCAGGAGCCCAGTTTGTCTCGGGCTGGTGTCCGGCAGGCGCAAAATGACGGCGACGCCCGTGGCCATCACCAGGAGCGCGCAGGCAAAGACAAGGGCAAACGCCGTGACGAGCTCCCGGCGAAGCGTAGAGCGCGGTGACATCAATCTCGGTCTGTGGAAGGGTCCCGGGCCACGGTATCATGGCCGCCCCCCGACGGCGACGCAAGACGGTGTCGCACACAGGATTGCACCACTAAACGCGAACGGCCCGCACCACCCTTGGCGCGGGCCGGCGACCTGGGCCCGTTCGGAACGCGCGTGGAGGGGTGGCGACATCGCCACCCCTCCGACACCCGATGCCCGCGTTACGGTCAGCTTTCGCCGGTGCAGGTCACGAGACCCGGCGTGATCGCCGGCGCGATCGAAGCCGCGCCACCCACGTAGACGGCGCAGAACTGCGTCGACGCCAGCGCCGCGTGTGCCGACGTCGCCGACCAGCCGAGCTGGTTCGCGGCCACAACGCCGACCGTCACGCCCTGCGAGACGACGTAGTCCGTCAGGTTCGTTGTCGTCGGCGAGTAGCTGTAGTTGTTCGCCGGAATCGAGAAGTACAGCTCCTGCTGCGCCATCAGGTTGCGCAGGTCCGACGACATCGCCTTGAAGTAGGCCTTCTCACGCGTCTTACCGAACTTCGGAATCGCGATCGCGGCCAGAATGCCGATGATCACGATCACGATCAGAAGCTCGATCAGGGTGAAGCCTTTGCGCTGCTTGAGCATCCGTCGCTCCTTCGGAGAGGTGGACTCGGGTATCGGGTCGGCGTCGTTGCTTTCCCCAGCGGGTCACAGGGCAAGCGGTGTTCCCTGCCGGGCCACAACCGCCAAATTAGAGCTAACTCGTTGGTATTTCTATGTTTGGATGAGCCAACGCCGTATCCGGTTCGGCCACCTCCGAGGCTTTCGGCATTGCATTCTGCGACTTCTTCGCATTTTTCACGTTCGTGATGATCGGGGCGAGCAACTGCCACTGGCCGACCTCGTCACGGCAGTCCGGTCGAGGCTGGCCAGTCCGGTAGCAGCCGGCCGCGATTTCGGCGCGCAGATCTCGGGTGATGGCCTGAGCGGCGGAGTCCGCCGCGGGTGCGGCGGCGCGTGCCGAGTCGGCAGCGGCGAGCGCGGCGTCGCGGTCACCGCTGAGGGCGAGGGTGCGGGCGAGTCGGCTCCAGTAATTCCAGAACCCCAACGGCGAAGTCCGGATCGTGGCGCGCCAGGCGCCGACGGCGCGATCGAGGCGGCCGGTGCCTTCGAAGGCTTGAGCATAGATGGGATAGACCAGCTCGAGCGCGGCGCCGACGGCGACGGCTTCACGCGCCGTATGCATGGCATCATCGAAGCGCCGGGCGCCGATGTAGGCTTCTGCCAGGAGCACCTGTGTGCGTGCAACCCAGTCGGTGATCGCGCGCGCCTGCTCGAGGACGGCGACGGCGGAGTCGAATTGTGCGCGACCGAGGTGGAGGAAACCGATCTCGTTGAGGAGCTCGGGATCCTGCGGCCACATGCGATGCGCCAGACGCATGTAGCCATCCCCGAGCTGAGTGTGACCACGCTGGTATGCGAGGTATGCGTTGTGCCGCTGTGAGCGGTAGGACTCCGGGTGATCACGGATCATGGCGGCGAAGACCGCGTCGTTGTCCTTCCAGTCCGGGTTCCGCACGTACGTGCGCGCAGCCAACAGGACGAGGACGAGGCCCGCGAGGGCGTACGCGAGCCGGCGAGTGCGCTGGGGTTGCTCGGCCTGCGCGATGCGTTGCCAGAGGTAGGCGACGGCGAGCGAGGCGGCCAGCGACGGTGTGTAGAGCAGGCGCTCCGCGACGACGACGCCGATCGGCAGCAGCAGGTTCGACGTGGGCAGTGCCGTGATCAGCAGCCAGGCGGCCGTGATGCCGGCGCGCGGGAACCACGGCGTCGCGGCGGCGATGATGGCCGTCCCGATGAAGACGACGGCGCCGAGTGCGACCATGGGTGTCCAGCCTTCGACCGGCAGAATGACGCCGGGCGAGTAATCGGCGGACAGGTCGAGCGGAAAGACGAGCAGGCGCGCGTACTCGAGCCAGGCGCGGAACGCGATGAGGACGCGATGCTCGGAACGCAGGAACGGCAGGCTGGGCGCGGCGTCCAGGCCGCCGATCGAGCCCAGCACGGACACGCGCAACGAGAAGTAGTAAACGGCGCCGGCCGCGAGCAGGAAGACGGGCATGGCGAGTGAACGCAGGTACCGGTTCAGGCTCGCGCGCTGCAACGTCACCCGTTGTTGTGCGACATCGATGGCGATGAGCAGGGCCGGCAGTACGATCGCGCTTTCTTTCGCGAAGGTCCCCGCCAGAAACAAGATGACGAGGCCGACGCGCCGCGGCCACGACACGTCCGAGCCTTCCGGCCGAGACGCGTGCAGCAGACACGCGGCCAGCGTCGTGACGCCTGCGATCAGCTCGGCCTGGCCGACGACGTTGGCGACGACTTCCGTGTGCACGGGATGTACGGCGAAGAGCAGGCCGCCGAAGAGCGCCGCCGCGGTGTGTCGCGTCAGCACGAACAGCAGCCGGAACGCGAGGACCGACGCGGTCGCGTGGAGCAGAATGTTGACCAGGTGGAAGAACCAGGGCGCATCACCGGCAACGGCCCACTGTACGGCGTACGCCAGGATCGTCAGCGGCCGCCACAGCCCGAGCTCGACGCCGAACGACGGCCAGTACGGCTTCATCCAGATGCTGCGCAGATCATGCAGCGCGTGCACGCGCGGGTTGTTCTGCACGATGAAGACATCGTCGAACGCGAAGCCGTTGGCGAGTGCGTTCGCGTAGACGGCGATGGCCGTCAGGGCGACGAGGATGCCGGGCCCGTAGCGAGTCAGGCGTTCGTTCATGGACGATCCGGTGCGTGGTGTGCGACGGCCGCACGCATGCGTTGCAGCACGTCATCGGTTGGAGCGACGGCCAGGCCGTTCTCGATGGCCAGGCGCGCGGTGGCCGTGTCGCCCAGGTCGAGGGACGTGCCGGCCAGGAGCCGCAGCGCATCGACGTCTTTCGGATCGAGCCGGAGCGCATGCCGCGCCAGCGCGTTTGCGTGCGGCACGTGACCCGTCTCGGCCGCGTACGCCGCGGCCTCCACGACCATCTTCTGGCGGTACGGCCAGATCTCGATGGCGTGCTGGTACAAGCGCACGGCCTCGCTCGTGTCTTCGCGCTGCCGCGCCTTGCGCGCGAAGTACCATTGTGCGCGGAACGAGTCGGGTCGATCGCGTCCGAGCGCCTCGAACACGGCGTCCGTCGAGCGCCAAGCCGGGATCCGTGTGAGCGTGCGAGCACCGAGCAGCAGGCCATAGGCGGCGAGCCCCACCAGCACGGCACGGCGGAACCGCGGGGTCGGCGCCACGCGCGCGCTGGCGAGCGAGCCGCTGGCGACGGCCACGAGCGCGGCAGCCACCACCGACACCACGAGGCTGGGCAGGTACAGCGTCCGCTCGGCCACGATCACGCCGGTGGGCACGATCAGATTCGAGACGGGCAGGATCGTGATCGGAAACCAGAGCAGTGCGACCAGCGCGCGGCCGCGTCCGGTCGCGGCGGCGGTCGTCCCTGCCGCGAGCAGGCCGAGCAGGATCACCGCGCCGGGTATGTTCGTCGCGGTCGGACCGGTCACGGGAAGCAGGACGCGCGGCCCGTAATCCGCGAGCAGCGTCGTGGGCGTGAACAGCAGCGTCGCCCAGACCGGCCAGGCCTGCAATGCCGTCCAGATGCGCGCAGCCGTGCCCGACGCGACATCGAAGGCGGCATCGACACGCGTTGGTGTCAAGGTACCGAGGACGAGCCAGCGCGCGACGAACCAGAGCACACAGACGGCGAGCATGCCGCCGAAGGCAGCCGCGTTGCCGGTCAACCAGCCCTGCGGCCGACGCAGGTCGAGCCGGCGCTCGGCCACGTCGAGCAGCAGCACGAGCGGCAGTGCTACAATCGCGCTCTCCTTGGCCAGCATGCCGAACGCGAACGCCACGATAATGCCGGCCGACCGGACGGATGCATGGCGCGGGTCGGCCGGACGGTACAGCCAGAGCAGACACGTGGCGAACACGCCGATGGCGGCCAGCAGCTCGCTCCGGCCTACCACGTTGGCGACGGCCTCGACGTGCACGGGATGGATGGCGAAGAGCAGTCCGCCCGCGAGTGCGGCGATGGTGTCGAACCAGCGCGTCAGCAACAGGAAGACGAGGACGCTCGCGCCCGCGTGCAGCAGCACGTTCGTCAGGTGGAACCAGGCAGAATCACCGAAGCCGATCGACCAGTCGAGCGCGAACGACAACGTCGTCAGCGGCCGGTACAGCCCGAGCCTCGAGTCCGCCCAATACCCGCCCGTCAGGATCTCGCCGAGATGGGCGAACGAGCGTACACGGACATCGCCCGTGACGATGGCCTCGTCATCGTACGCGAAGCCGTTCAGCAGCGACGGCGCGTAGAGCACCGCCGCGGTGATGGCGACGAGCAGGCCAGCCCAGGCCCGGCCGGGCGCGCGCGACTCGCTCATGCGCCGCCCGCGTGACGAACCGATTCGGCGTGGACGATGCCGCCGCCGAGGTGGTGACGCCGCCAGAGCTCGAAGACGAGGAGCGTCCAGAGCGGCTTGCGATGGTCGGCCGCGCGCCGATCGTGCTCGTCGAGCAGACGCGTCACGGCCGTCGCATCGAAGAGGCCCGTCGCACGCAGCGAGTCCGGCGCGAGCACATCTCGCACGAGCGGCCGCAACGTACCGGCCAGCCAGGCGGCGACCGGCATGCCGAAGCCCTTCTTCGGCCGTTCGAGGATCTCGTGCGGCAGCAGATCCCGCACGGCGTCGCGCAGGATGCGCTTGCCGACCAGGTGCTTCATACGCCACGCATCGGGCAGCGCGAAAGCGAACTCGACAACGTCGCGGGCAAGGAACGGCGCCCGGACCTCGAGGGCGACTGCCATGCTCGCGCGATCGACCTTGGTCAGGATGTCGTTCGGCAGGTAGGTCAGCGCGTCGAGGTGCGTGGCCCGGGCGAGGGGCGGTGCCCCCTCCGTGCCCTGCCATACGCGACGGAACGTGTCGAGCGCGAGGTCACGTCCACCGATCGCCGCGGCGAGGTCCGGCGCCAGCAGCGAACGTCGCTCTGCCGGCGGGAACGAGGACATCCACAGCAGGTGATTCTCGGGCGCCGGCGCGCCGGCGCCGCGCAGGAACGTGAGCGCCTTGAAGCGAAAGTCGAAGTTCCGGTGCGAGACCGGCCAGTGCCGCAATGTCGCCGCCAGCGCGTTGCGCAGCGGGCCCGGCAGCGCGCGCACGGGTGCGGCGACGCGATGCGCCTGGTGCATCGGATACCCGGCGAACAGCTCGTCGCCGCCGTCGCCGCCGAGCGCGACCGTCACGTGACGGCGCGCGAACCGGCTGAGCACCGCCGTCGGCAGGATGCTCGCATCGCCGATCGGCTCATCCAGCAGCGCGCCCAGGCCCGGCACGAGCTCGGGCATCTCGGCTGCCGTCACGCGATGCTCGTGGTGACGGCTGCCGATGTGATCCGCGACCCGGCGCGCGTGCGCCGACTCGTCGAAGCTGCGCTCCGCGAACCCGATGGAGAACGTTTCGAGCGCACCGGCCCTCGCCGCGAACGCAGCAATGGTGCTGGAATCGATGCCGCCCGAGAGGAACACGCCCAACGGCACGTCGGCAACCAGGCGCGAGCGCACGGCCTGCTCGAGCCGCCGACGCAGCTCCGTCACCGCCTCGCCGTAATCGGTGAAGGCGGGCGGCCGAGCCTGCAACGTCCAGAACGGCGAGACGTGCACCTTCCCCGCTTCCAACACGAGCATGTGGCCGGGCTCGAGCTTGTGCACGCCCGCGATGAGCGTGGCCGGAGCGGGCACGTATTCGACCGCCAGATAGGCCGCGAGCGCGGCCGGATCCAGCCGCGCCTCGACCGCCGGGTGCGCGAGCACCGCGGACAGCTCGGACGCGAAGATGAGCATGCCGCCCGCACTCGTGTAGAAAAGCGGCTTCTCGCCCAGCCGATCGCGCGCCAGCACCAGACGGTGCTGCTCTGCGTCCCAGAGCGCGAGCGCGAACATGCCGTCGAGCCGGTCGAGGAAGTCGAGGCCCCAACGATCGTAGGCGTGCGCCGCGACTTCGGTATCCGAATGCGTGGCGAAGCGGTGGCCCGCGCCACGCAGTTCTTCGGTCAGCTCGCGATAGTTGTAAATCTCGCCGTTGGCGATGATCACGGTGCCGGGGCGGGCGCCGTACAGCGGCTGATGTCCGCCCTCGAGGTCGATGACGGACAACCGTCGATGGCCGAGCACGACGCCAGGCGAGGCGTGCACGCCCTCATCATCGGGACCGCGGTGCGCAATGCAACCGAGCATCGCGCGGGCCGCGCCAGGATGCAGAGGTTGCCGCCCGTCCAGCGCGGCGTACCCGGCAATGCCGCACATCTCAGGCCGATGCCGGCAGACGGGCGAAGCCCCGCCAGCTGTTGCCGTTGTGGTGCTCGATGCGTACCTCGTCCGCGCCCACGCCCTCGAACCACGCGCTGAACTCATCGCGCCGCAGGTAGAATGCGACGGGCGCGACCAGGTGGTCGAACACGATGGAATGCTGCTCGCGGAACGGGAACGGCGCGATGTAGCTCAGATACTGGCCGTACGGCAACGCCATGCCGAGCAGACGTCCGCCGGTCGGTCCGTACAACAATCGCGTCGCGGCGAAGAGTGGAACGGTGAGAATGCCGGCGAGCAGGTTGACGACGCCGTGCGGCAAACGGGACGTGACGGCCTCGCGCACGGGCGTCACGCCGTACACGATCCAGCCGTTCCCTTCCCTGCCGTACACCCACGCGGAGACCGCGCCGCCGGCACGGACCCGCGAAACGAGGGCGCGGAACCCCTCCTCCGGACTCGGCAGGTGATGCAGCACGCCGACGGAGAACGCGTAGTCGAAGACGCGCTTCGCGGGCGGCCGTTTCAGGTCGGCCTGCACGACGTGCACGGCCGGCAGGTCCCGCGTATTCGCGAAAGCGGACTCGACCGCTTCGCTCAGGTCGATGGCCAGCACGGCGCGCGCGCCGAACTCGGCGGCCAGCGCGGAGTGGCGGCCTTTGCCACAACCGCCCTCCAGCACGGCCTTGCCTTCGAAGAAGGACGGCTCCACGGGGCGGATCCAGTCGAGGAACTGCTGCCGGTAGCGCGCGGCCAGCTCACGGTAGCGGGTCCACTCGTAGCCGAACGCATCCGCCGTGCGCTGCTCGACCTCGTCCACCTGGTCCGCGAAGCGCGGCACGCCGCGCACGATCGGGAAGCTGCACCCGTCCTGGAGACAGATCAGGCTGCCTTCCATGATGTGCTTGCCTTCCGATCGCTCGGCGTGCACGTCGAAGGATCCGCCGCACTGGGGGCAGGCCAGGAACTCGATAGCCTCCCGTCTCATCGCTCGACCTCGCGCACTTCCCGGATGGAGTAGGTGCGTTTCCCCTGCGATTCGTAGTAGGTGCGAACCGTCAGCTCGGCGACGAGGCCGAGCAACACGCTCAGACAGCCGACCAGCACGAGCATCACCACGACGAGGGGCAAGGGCGTCGCGACGAAGCTGCGAATGCCGGTGACCTTCAGGTAGACCATGGCGCCGAACACGACTACGGCAGCGAACAGCGACAACATGCCGAAGCCGCCGAACACGTAGATTGGCTTGGTCGCGTACGACGACAGGAACTTCACGACAATCATGTCGAGCACGACCTTGATGGTGCGCTCGATACCGTAGTTCGACTTGCCGCGCAGCCGTGGGTGGTGCGTGACCGGCATCTCGGCCACCTTCGCACCCTGCCAGCTCGCGTAGATGGGCACGAACCGGTGCATCTCGCCATACAGCCGAACGTCTTCCAGCACGCTGCGCCGGTACGCCTTGAGCGAGCAGCCGTAGTCGTGCAGCTCGACGCCGGAGATCCAGGAGATGAGCCGGTTCGCGATCTGCGACGGCAGCCGCCGGTGGAACGGGTCCTTCCGGTCCACCCGCCAGCCGCTGACCACGTCGTACCCTTCGTCCAGCTTGTCCAGCAGCCGCGGGATGTCGGCGGGATCGTTCTGCAGGTCGCCGTCCATGGGCACGATGATGTCGCCACGCGCGTGGTCGATGCCGGCGGAGAGCGCGGCCGTCTGGCCGAAGTTGCGCCGGAAGCGGAGGATCCGGGCGCGCTCATCGCCGGCCGCCACCGCGGACAGCCGCTCGAACGTGCGATCGGTGCTGCCGTCGTCGACGAAGATGAACTCCGCCGTCGCGTCGCCGACAATGTCCGTGACCCGGCGATACAGCTCCTCGACGTTCTCCTCTTCGTTGTAGAGGGGCACGACGATCGAGATGCTGCGTGTTCCGGACGCGGCCTCGGCGGCCGGCATGGCCGCGATCACGACGCCTCCATCAGCACCACCCACCGCAGTGGCATCAGCCGGCTCGGCACCGCGAGTCGGCGCTGCAGCCGCGCGACCCCGTTCGCGAACCGATCGAGTGCGCCCAGGTCCATGTGATGCAGATGCCATTCGTTGCCCTCCGAGGCGAGGGTGCGGAGCGCGCTGCGCACGAGGGGAGTCCGGCGCAGCAGGCGCTTCACCCGATCGATGATCACTTCATTGGGAATGGAGACGACGACACGGCCGTTGGGGCCGGCCACGCGGACCAGCTCGGCGATGACCCGCCGGGGGTCCGGCACGTGCTCGAGCACTTCCGTGCACAACACGACATCGAATGCGCCGTCGTCGAACGGCAGCGTCTCGGCCGATCCCTGCAACACGCGCACGTCGGGACCCAGCCGGCGCTTCGCCTTTTCGACCATGGTCGGCGAGAGATCGATGCCCGTGCGGTCGGCGCCGGGAAACTGCGCCAGCACATGGCCCGCGCCACAGCCGACTTCGAGGACGCGGTCGGTCGGCTGCACCGCAGCGAGCTTCTTCAGACCGGCCAGCCGCCGGGCTTCGACCCAGCGGACCAGCGGGTGCGACTTCTCGTAGTAGCGGTCGATGTCGTAGCGCTGGACCATCCGCTCGTTCCACGCGCTGTATTCCTCGCCGCCCGAGACCGGGACCTGCCGCAGTTCACTCATTGACTCTGAAGAGGAGGATGGACTTCGCCACGATCGCGTCGGGTTCCACGTGACGGAACTGCGCGAACGGATCATCCGACAGGTAGACGCCCTGCAGGTTCGTCGCCGAGATGGCGATCCAGCGCGGGGCCGGACGCTCGGGCTCGGGCGGCTTCGGCTGCAGCGCGAACGCGCTCTGCAACGGTACGTACTCGATGCCGTACGCATCCGGCACGGCGGAGCCGAAGTAGCTGAGGTACACGCGATCGACGCCCTGCTCGCCCATGAACCGGCGCAGCTCGAGCAGGCCCTGTCCCCAGTCCATGCTCGAGTCTACGACGACCTGCCAGCCATGATCGCGCGCGGGCGCGTATTCGCTGATGTACGACAGGAAATGCGGATAGAAGCTGACCGTCGATGCGATGTACCAGGCGAAGGCGGCACCGATCGCGAGCCGTGGCCGGCGCGTCAACCGCTGCCATGCCAGACTCACGCCGACCGCGACCAGGATGCAGACCAGCGGCAGCGCAGGCAGCGCGTAGCGAAAGCCGATGTTGAGGTTCGACGTGAGCAGCGCGCCGCCGAAGACGGCGAGTCCGACGAGCGGCCCGCGCAGCGGCGAGGCGAGCAGGGTGCGGCCACCCTCGACACCCGCTCCGGGCGCCGCACGCAGGGCGAGCAACGAGCCGCCCACGGCGATGGCCGCGAGGATGTGCAACGCCGCCGGCGTCTTGAACAGGAACACGACCGGGAAGAAGTACCACCAGCCCATCTCGTTGAGCTGGCCGAGCAGGAACGCGGGCGCCTTGTGTCCTTCGTTGACGTGGAAGAACGTGAAGTCGAGGCCGTACCAGAACTCGTTCAGCGCGAGATCACCGCGGTACGTCAGGACGAGCGTGCCCCATGTGGCGATGGCCATCGTCGCGAGCGCGGGGACTGCCTGGGCGAGCCAGGTGCGGCGGTCGGCGGGGCGGCTCATGGCCTCGGCCGCGGCCAGCAGCAGCACGATCGGCGCGAGCAGGATGGCGCTGAACTTGATGCCCAGGGACAGCCCGATGAGCAAGCCGGCGAGCGCTGCGCGGTTGAGGCGTGCGGGTTCTCGGACGGCGCGGTCGATCGCCCAGATCGAGCACAGGAACGTGAACGCGAGCGGCAGATCGTTGTACGCCACTCCGCCATGCGCCAGGACGTCGGGAAGGAACGCGACGAGCGCCGCCGCGAACAGGCCTGCCGTGGCACCGGCCCGCGCCCGCGTGAATGCGAACACGACGAGAACCAGGGCCGCCACCAGGAACGCGCCCGGCAAGCGTCCCCAGAACGCGATACGCTCGGGATCGTTCATGCCGTTGAAGAAGAAGACGCGCGCGTACAGGTAGCGGTACGAGAAGTCCGGCGTGCCGGGCCCCTCGACCGGATACGTCGGTCCGGCCAGCCACACGGGCAGGCCGTACAGGTACTGCGTGAGCGGCGGGTGCTCGGGCGCGATATCGAAATTTCCGGTTTCGAAGCCACGCGCGCCGCCCGCCATCATGATGATCTCGTCGAACGTCGTCGACGTGCGCAGGCTGGCCAGGACCGTCAGCCCGAAAGCGGCGAGGACGATGGCAAAGAGCACGGCGCGCTGGGTCCGCGTCGTGGCGCGGACCGGCGCGGCCGGCGTCTCGGCAGCCTGCGCCGCGGCCGGTTGCAGCAGAATGGAGGACTCGCTCATCGACGCTGACTCCCTGCAAAGCCGTAGTGTGCCATCGCGCGCGTGGAGTGCCCCACGAAATCTCGGCCCCGCGGGCCGGCTCGGTTAGCGCGTACGGACCGCGACCCCGTCATGCGCCCTCCTCGCGACGGGCGGCCGCGGCGCTGCGGCCGTCGCGGCCGCGCAGCTCGCGCCAGCCGATGAGGGCCAGCTCGAACGGCGCCACCACGAAGTCCCACGCTCTCAGTTTCGAGCCGGGCCGATCCTGCCAGTCCCATAGCGGCAGCTCCAGAATGCGATGCGCGCCTTCCCCGCCCCGCCGGCCGGTCAACCGCGCGATCAGCTCCACATCGAAGAGCCAGCGGGTGCGGAACGGCGTGTCGAACGCGGCCCGTGTCGCCGGCGTGACGCGCAACAGCTTGGCGCCGCACTGCGTGTCGTAGACGCGGAGCCCGAGCACGAGGGAGACGGCCGTCGCGAACGCGCGGCCGAAATAGTGGCGCGAGGCACGGCGCTCGATGTGGCGGCCGAGCAGCGCGACGCGCGCACCCATCACGAGGTCGATGTCCGCGCGCAGCTCCATCACGTTGAGGAACTGCGGGACGGCCTCGAGCGGTGTGGCCAGGTCCGCATCCCAGAAGCCGACGAAGCGCGCACCTCTGTCGAAGCCCGTAATGACGCCCCGCCGCACGGCCTCGGCCTTGCCCCGGTTCGGCGAGAGGCGGAGCACATCGATTCGACCGGGTGAGGCGACGCGCAGCGATTCCAGCCGCGCCGCCGTCTGGTCCGTACTGCCATCGTCGACGAACAGGATCTCGCACCCGGCTTCCGATCCGACGAAACGACGGAACGCATCGACGTCGAGGCGGTCCGCTTCGTTGTAACACGGGACGACGATCACGGTGTCGCTCATGCGACCGGCTCCGGATCGTGGACATCCGCGTCGGCCAGCTCCGCTGGCAGGGTCTGCGGGGAGAGCGGACCCGCTTCCCGTCGAACAATGGCCAGGAGACTGACGCCCATGCCGTTCGGATCGACGGCGCCGCGCCGTAACCTGCGCCGCAGCCGATGCGCCTCGCCCCCGAATAGGCCGGCGAGCACGCGATTCACGGGAGCCGGCGGCAGGCGCAGATCGGTTCCGCCCGACCCCGCGGCACGGCCCCGCGCATTGCTGACGGCCCGCACCAGCCGAACCAGCGGGTAGAGCCGACGGTTGCAGTGCGCGACGAGGAGCGGTGTCAGTGCTGGGTGCGTCCACAGCCCGGCGAGCCGACGGTGCGTGTACCGTCGGTAGTGCATGTGCACGATATCGTGCGCGCTCCACAACGCCGGGTTCGCGGGCACCGTGATCAGCGCGAGTGCGCCAGGCTTGGCGGCAGCCATCACGCTGGTGAAGAGCGCGACATCGTCGCGCACGTGCTCCAGCACATCCATGAGCAGGAACAGGTCCGCGCGTCCGGCGTCAGCGCCCAGGTCCTGCGGTGCGTCGCCGACGCGGAAGTCGCAGTGCGGATAACTCTCGCGGGCCAGCGCGACACCGTGCTCGGACGAGTCGATGCCGATGCACGAATACTCGCTGGCCAGTCGCGCGACCGTGATGCCGGTGCCGCAGCCGACATCGATGATGAGACGATCCTTCGAAGGCGGCAGCAGATCGTGGATCAGCGCCGTGACGATGCGACGGCGCGCCACGAACCACCAATGGTCGCGCTCGTATTCGGCGTGGATCCGCATCAGCTCCGGCTTCATCGGTCCGCCAGACGTCTGGCTGAAGGCCGAAGCGCCGTGTTCGGATCCGCGCCCCACAACGTGCGCATGGCCTCGTCGTACGACGTCAGCACGGGCTCCGCGCCAGCGCCGGGCACGTAGAGCGCCAGGGGTGTGCGATTCGCATTACGCCCGATCAGATCGGCGTTCCGATCCGGACCGAGGTCGCGCACGAAGAGCGGGCCGCGCGCCGCGCCGCCCGGCAGGTCGCCGAGCCAGACGAGGGGCGCAAGGTCGAGGATGCCGTGGCGATCGGACTGCGCCTGCAATCCGCACGGCAACGGCAGCCGCTCGCCGGGCCGGATCCGGATACGGTTGCCGGCTGCGATCTCGACGGCGGGTGGCAGGTCTCGCGTGCGCGGCGACATGTCGAGCGCACCGAGCGCACGCGCCCGTGCTTCCCCATCGCCCGTGACGACTGCATCGACCAGCCGCTGCACGTCGCACGTCGCGTTCTGCCGGAGCGCCGTCTCGATCGAGTCGAGCCGCATGCCGGCACTCGCGAGCTGCATCGCGATGCGCGCGGTCCATGCATCGTGCACGAAGACGAGTGCGGGTGCCTCGACGCGTGGAACGGACGTAGACAGCACGGAGCCTGTCGGAATCGCATGCGCCGCGGCTCGCTGGGGACCGAGCCAGAACAAGCCGAGCGAAAGCGAGAGCGCGACCCCTCCCGCGAGCGCCGAGCGGGGCGCGAACGACAGGCGCGACGCCGGCCATTCTGCGGGCCACGCCTGCCAGGCCCGTCCGACGGCGGCGGACGCAAGCAGGATCCACGCCGGCGCCGCTTCGTACAGCATGCGCGGCCCCATGACATTGCCATGGTGCCAGTAGAAGTAGTTCGCGGCGACGGGTGCGAGCGCCCACGCAACGAGGACCCGCTCGCCCTGCGTCAGCCGCTGCGCCAGCAGCAGCAGCAGCCCGACGATCAGGACCGCGGACACCGGCGTCTCGAGCAGTGCGCTGCCCAGCGTCATCACATCGGCCGACGTGTATCCGATCGCTTCCAGCGGGCCGTATACGTTGCCCCACGGATCGCGGCCGAAACCGAGACCCGCGTCCGGCCCGAGTGTGACATCGTAGCCAAAGCGCGTCGGCGCGCCGAAGAACCACGTGTTGTAGAGCGCGACGGCCGCGACGAACGGGGCCGCGCCGAGCAGGGCACCGGCGAAACGCCGCGCCGACGCGGGCCGATCCTCCCGCGTCAACCACACCGTCGCGAACACCGCGCTCGCGATGGCCAGCGCCGTGAGCGGCCGCACGGCGAATGCGAATCCCGCGGCGGCGCCGGCGGCAACGGCCAACATCGGTCGCCGCCTTGCCTCGAGCGCGTACCAGGTGGCGGCGGCCAGGAATGCGGCCGTGGATGCGTGGTTCATGAACGAGCCGCCCAGGCACACGAGAAAGGCGGAGACCGCGACGAGCAGTGCGCCGGCCCGGGCAAGGGCGACCGAGGCAGGAAGCGTCGCCATCGCGATCCGCGCGCTGAAGTACGCGATGGCCGCGACCAGCAGCGGGCCGACCAGCCAGACGGCGCCGATACGCAAGCCGATGCTGAGGAGCAGCACGTGCCCGGGCGGATAGTGCGAAACCCAGCCGCGCGGCGTGACGATGCTGTTCTGAACCTGCCAGAAAGCCGGATCCAGATCCGTCGGGCCGGCCAGGCGCCCGTCCGCCCAGAAACGCGCGTGCAGCAGCTGGCTCATGGCGTCCAGGTGGGCGGGCCGGCCGTCGAGCGCGAACAGCGCGAAGCTCGCGGAAAGCAGGAAGGCAAGCGAGGCGGCAATCCACGCGAAGTTGCGGTCGCCCGGCCACTCGAGCACGCGGCGAAGGGCGTCAACGCCGCGCGTCACGCGCTCTGCGGACAGCAGCTTGCCCGCCAGGACCGCACTGAGTGCCACCACCAGCGTGCCCGTCCACAGCAACGCGCCGACCACCTCCGCGTGTGCCGCCGTCGCGGCGCCTGCCAGACCGGTCTCGCGGCCGGGCAGAAACCGGTAGAACGGCACCGCCGCCAGCACGACGA
>JBFJPA010000004.1:0-25137 GCA_041617355.1 Longimicrobiales bacterium | reverse complement strand
GTTAGGAGCTGCCGGGCGCGGCGGGTGGCGTTGATAGGAGGGCCCTGAGATCCGAGTAGATCCAGCTGAGAGGGCGCGCCTGGCCGGGTAGTCGCCCGCAGCTCAAACGCAGGGACGTTAGGACACACCGGCGACCCGCACTCCGTATTCGACGGATTGCCGTACGTCCCGGTCGCCGGGCATCATGGACGTGTCGTGCAACCGCTGGGACGGGAGGAGCGGCGGGCGATCGTTTCACGCCAAGCCGACCTGATTCAGGCGATGCAGTGCTTCGTGCCGTTTTCGCCGACGGATCTGCGCCTGCCGGCGGCGAACCGTTCGTCGGATCCGGCAGCAGCGCGGATCTCGATTCCCACGATCAGGAGTTACTCGAATGATCGGTACTCCGTACACGCTGGCCATGTGGAAGGTCAGGCCGGGCAAGGCGGCGGAGTTCGAGGCCGCCTGGAAGGACCTTGCCGACATCTTCTCAAGCCTGCGCCATCCACCCGTCGAGGGGACGTTGCTGCGGAGCCAGGCCGATCCACACCTCTATTACTCGTTCGGCCCGTGGCGCAGCGACGCCGACGTGGCCGCGATGCGCGCCGATGCGAAAGCGCAGGCGGGCCTGGCACGTCTGCAAGCTCTCTGCGACGAGGCGACGCCGGGCGCATACCACGTCGTGATGCATGTGACCGTCTAGCCATCGGGAATGCAAGGGAGTCGTTCGCGGTGGGGCGAGCGGACAGCTTCTCTATCGCGTCCCGCCACATGCAGGCTCGCTTCCCGACGACCTATCCCGTCCCTCAATCTCCATCTTGCCCCCCGGGCGAGCGCCGCTTTACGGTTCGGCAATTCGGCGTTGCGGCGAACCTGCTGGTTCCGGGGGCGGACGATGATCAGTGCGGAGACCGCGAGGGCACTCTTCGATCCCATGACCCGTTCCGCATCGCGGGCAACCTCTACTACGTCGGAGCCACCGGCGATGCCGCCTGCCTGCTCACGGGTCCCGAAGGCCACGTGCTGATCGACGGAGGATATCCAGAAACTGCTGCGCCGATCCAGTCGAGCATTCGCGAGCTGCTGAGGTGCCAGCAGCAATGAGGAGACGATCCGTCGTGGTCGAAGCCTGCGTCGTATCGGCCGACGAAGCGGCGGCTGCGGCACGCGCCGGCGCTGCACGGCTCGAGTTGTGCCGGGATCTCGAAGTCGGCGGCCTGACGCCCGGGCGTCACATTCTGTCGGCAGTGCTCGAGCACAGCGAGGTGCCGCTCCACGTGATGGTGCGCCCGCGTCCGGGCTCGTTCCGGATGAGCGGCGCCGAAGTGTCCGACATGGTGCGGGGAATCAACGATCTCATGGCAGACGCAGAGGGCGTCGACGGCATTGTGCTCGGCGTGCTGGATCGTCACGGCGGGATCGACTCGGACGCCCTCGGCGAGCTCGTCGCGGCCGCGTGCGGTGCGCCCGTCACGTTCCACCGGGCCTTCGACGAGGTGCGCGACCCTCTGGCTTCGCTCGACTTGCTCGTGGCGGCCGGCGTTTCGCGAGTCCTGACGTCCGGCTGCGCACGCACTGCCTGGGAGGGCCGAGCAACTTTGCGACGATTGGTCGCTGCATCGGGCGGACGCATCACGATACTCGGTGGTGGACGTGTGCGGGGCGACCACGTGCGCGAACTCGTCGACGCAACGGGCCTCGCCGAGGTGCACGCCCGCGCGTCGGCAATCACCGGGATCGTCTCGGCTCTCGCTGCGCCCGTTTAGCCGGTCCGTGTGCGGATACCTTTGATCTCGACACGCTCCGGCGTCCGGCCCGAGTTCCTCCGTTCACTGGCGGTCGCCCTGTCTGGGCAGTAGCCTTCGAGCCTTGCGGAAGCTCGAGGTGTTGGACGTCAAGCGAAAGCAATTCGTGTGATCGCACGCAGCATCGCTGAACGGTACACGGTGACCGGGGAGCTCGGCCGCGGCGGCATGGCCGTCGTGCACCGTGCCCGGGACGACCGGCACGGACGCGACGTCGCGGTGAAGGTCATGCTTCCAGCCATTGCCGAGACCATCGGTCCGGAACGGTTTCTGCGCGAGATCGAGACGGCGGCGCGACTACAACACCCGCACATCGTGCCCGTCTTCGATTCCGGCAACATCGAGGGCCGGCTGTATTTCGTGATGCCTCTCATCGAGGGTGAGTCGCTGCGGGATCTCCTCGAGCGCGAGGGACGCCTGAGCGTGGAGGAGGCGGTGCGGCTGGTTCGCGAAGTGGCCGACGCGCTCGAGTACGCCCACGGTGAAGGGGTCATCCACCGGGACCTGAAGCCGGAGAACATCCTGATCAGCCGCGGCCACGCGCTGCTCACTGATTTCGGGATCGCTCAGGTCCGGCGGAACCCGGACCAGACGGCGCTGACGCAGGCCGGGACGACACTGGGGACGGCAGCGTACATGAGTCCCGAGGTTGCGTCCGGCGAGAGCGAGGTCGGTCCCCCATCGGACGTGTACGCGCTGGGCTGCATTCTGTTCGAGCTTCTCACCGGCCGGGCCGTATTCACGGGCGACAGCTACCAGGCGATCCTGGTGAAGCGCTTCGCGACCGACGCGCCGCGGGCGCGCTCGCTCCGCGCCGAGATTCCGCTGGTCTGTGACGAGGCCATCGCTCGCGCGCTGGAGCGAGATCCGACCGCCCGGTTCAACTCGGCCGGCGCCTTCGCCGACGCGCTCGTTTCGGCCACGACCCCGGACGCCATTCGCCGCGAGTCGGCCGGCGATCGATCCATCGTGGTATTGCCATTCGACAATCTCTCACCCGACCCCAGCGACGCATACCTGGCGGACGGCCTCACGGAGGAGCTCACCGCCGATCTTTCGCGCGTCACGGCACTCCGTGTCATCGCGCGCAACTCGGCGGCTGCCGCGCGGCAGCGGACACGCGACCTGAAGGGGATCGCGCGCATGCTCGACGTACGCTACCTCCTCGAGGGCAGCGTTCGCCGTGCCGGCAGCCAGCTCCGCATCACGGCTCAGCTCATCGACGGTGCCACCGACGCCCACCTGTGGGCCGAGAAATACGGCGGAACGCTCGACGACGTGTTCGAGATGCAGGAGCGGATTTCGGCCAGCATCGTCGACGAGTTGCGCGCGCGGTTGACCGTCGACGAGGCTGCGGACCGTGCCTCGCCCGTGACGGACACCGAGACGTACGAGATGTATCTGCGCGCTCGCCACATGCTGGGCCAGTCGCTGTTCCGGCTTCCGGAGGCCGAGCCACTCCTGGAAGAGGCGATCCGTCGCGATCCGGGATTCGCCCCGACGTACTGCGTCCTGGGATCGCCGCTGGTGGTCTGTGCATTCTTCGGCTACCTGGAACCGGCCTCGGCATGGGCCCGCATCCAGTCGCTGGCCGACCGCGCGCTCGCCGTCGACCCGCGCTCGGGGCCGGCCCACGCATTGCTCGCCGCGGTTGCGACGTATCGCGACTGGAACTGGGAGGAGGCGCGCCGCCTCTACGCCCGTGCGGCCGAGCTGGAGCCGGGGGCGAACTTCGACCACTTCATGCACGCCTTCTTCGTCACGTTCTCGGGTGATTTGGAGAGAGGTCTGCGCGCGGCCCGCGAGGGGCGCCGTCTCGACCCACTCGGTTTCGTCGGCCTGCTGACCGAAGCGGTCATCCTCACCTATGCCGGCCACTACGAGGAGGCCCTCCCGCTCGCCGAACGGCCCATCGAGTTCGACCCGCAGTTCCCGGACGGCCATCACATCGCGGGCTATATCCAGCTCTCTCGCGGCGAATATGCCCAGGCAGTCGATCATCTGGAGCGCGCGATCCAGTTGAGTCACCGCGCCAGCTGGCCGGTCGCCAAGAAGGGCTGTGCATTGGCCGCGCTCGGACGGGCCGAGGAGGCGCGATCATTGCTCGAGGAACTGGAGCAGCGCGCGGCCAGCGATCCCACGATCTGCGCTCCCGCCATCGCCACGCTGCATCTCCACCTCGGCGATCACGACGCGTTCTACCGTTGGATGCATCGCGCGCTGGATCAGCGCGACCCCTACGCCCTCTCGCTGCGCGTGGAAAACCTCTGGGACCGTGTACGCGACGAGCCACGGTTCCGCGAGCTTCTCGACCGCGTGGGATTGTCCGGGCATTGAGACGCCGCACCATTGAATGGGACCGACCGCGTGCGCGTGATGGACCGATAACGGCCTGCCAGGTGGATGGCCGACGATGACGACGCGCTCCCCTCACCGAAGGGCCGGTGCCACGTGTCTCTTCAGGATGTAGGCAGCATAGGCGAGCTCATCGCCGCGATCGCGACGGTGGCGACCCTCGTCTATCTCTCGATCCAGATCCGACACAACTCCCATGCACTGCAACGGTCCAACGAGTTCGCTCAAGCGGGCTCGATCCACAACATCACGCTCCTTTTCAACGAGCTGAACTGGCGTCTCGCCGGCGATGGCGAACTCGCCGCCATCTACACCCGCGCCTTGAACGGTGACGAACTCTCTCCTACCGAGGCAACTCGGTTTGTCGCATTCGTGAACACGTACATCGCAACCATCGAGAACCTCGTGGGGCAGCAGAGTCTCGATCTTGGGTACTCCGAACTGGACTCGGTTTCCGCTCTCGACCTCCTCGCTCCGATCGTCCGCGACCTCCTGAAGACGGAAGCGGGGGCGAGATGGTGGCGGGAGACGGCTCCCCATCTCTATATCGAGGACTTCCGAAAGCAGGTCGACGCCGCCGTGGCCAAGGTTCCCGCACGCTCTGCTTGAGGCGTTCCGCTCCAGCGGGTGCCACGCGTTCGAAGTCCGTGCCGTACCGAGTTGTGCGGAGCGACTGGCGCGCCGCACCGTGCGGCGGCATTCTGGTTGGGGCGGCAGAATCTCCAGGTGGTCCGACCACGCAACCGGCAAAGGACGACACACTCATGCAGATTACGCTGGCCAGCATCATGGTCGAAGACCAGGACGAGGCGCTTCAGTTCTATACCGACGTGCTCGGCTTCGAGAAAAAGGCCGACATCCCGATGGGCGAGTTTCGCTGGCTTACCGTCGCGTCGCCCGAAGGTGCCGCGGGCGTCGAGCTGGTGCTGGAGCCGTTGGGGTTCCCGCCCGCGCGCGTCTACCAGAAGGCGCTGTACGACGCCGGCATTCCCGCTACGGCGTTCATGACCACGGACATTGCCGCAGAGTACGATCGGCTCAAGGCCCGCGGCGTGAAGTTCCAGGGGGAGCCGACGCGCATGGGTCCGATTCTCGGCGCTGTCTTCGACGATACCTGCGGGAATCTCATCCACCTCGTGCAACCAACGGGGTGATGGACGATGATGACCGCGATCGGACTCGCCTGCATCGCCCTGCTTTCGGCGGGCATCGCGTTCATGATCTACACCATCTCGTCGGCGCACGGCCACGGCATGGCGGCTCCGGATCGTCTTGCGATTCTCCTCCTCGCGCTCGTTGCGCTCGCAAGCGGAGCCGGCGCCCTTTGGCGTGTACGCCGGCGCCGGTCGTGAAGGGATGCGCCTGTCGACGGAGCCGCCAACGCCCGCCACTATCCGCGCCATGCGAAGCCCGCACGTTCTGTCATTCCTGTTGTTCGCCCTCAGCACGGCGTGTGCTCGCGAGACTGCGCCGCGACACCGGGCCATCCTGGTCAGCTTCGATTCGTTCAACCGGTCACGTTTCGAGGCCACACTCGACCCGGCGAGCATTCCCGCGTTCACGCGACTGTTCCGTGAAGGTGTCTGTGCGTCACACGCGATGACGCAGTGGGCGACGGATACGCCGGTCGCACACGCAACGCTCTGGACCGGAGCGTGGGCACACATCACGGGCGTGGGCCGGCAGGAGGCGGCCCTGCCGGAAGACGAGTGGTCCTGGCTGGACCCGCGATTCACGGCGAGCCGTTACGCAGCGCCGCACCTCGCCGCCGAGCCCATCTGGATCACGGCCGGTCGGCAGGGCCTCTCCGTGTTCGCACATCACCCGACGCACGCGCCGGCCGCGCCCAATTACCGGCGCATGGGTGAGGCGATGCCGGACAGCGTGCTCGAAGTGTGGCGAAACGAGGCCGCCGCGACACTCGCGCTGCCCGACGTGCGCGTCATGAACGGTTACAATCGACGATACATGCAGCGTGTGCTGACGGGCACGTCGCACCCGCCTCGGCGGGCGCCCCGCTGGCAGGGAGCAACCGATGCGGAGTGGGTGGAGCCTGCCTTCGAGATCGCGTGGGATGCAGGACCCGACTCGTTGTTCGCACTGCTGCGCGGCTCGCCCGGGTTCACCGAAATGGTGGTCGCGCCCGCGCGTGACCTCGCGCGCGGAGTGACGGTCCGGCCCGTTCCCGCCAACGGCGGCCCGATGGCCGGCGATACGTCGGCACCGCATTTCGCGGAACCGATTCTTCTCCGCGAGGACGACACGCCCATTGGCGTGGGTGTGCGACTCTTCGAGCTTTCCGGGGATGGTCGGCGCTACACGCTCTACCAGACGGGCGCGGAAGTCATCGAGTCGAACCACGCGCAGTTGACGGCCGACTACGTGGCGGCGACCGGCGGCTGGGTCGGCAATGCGTACGGGCCCGAGCTCGGCGAATGGCTCGGCCGCGGTGGCGATGGCAGTGCAGAGGCGCGACAGCTCGATGCCTACGCGTACTTGATGCGACAGTGGATGCGCGGCTCGCGCTTCGCGTGGAGCTTCGGCCCCGACCTGTTCATCGACTACAACCCGTCCGCCGACGCATTCGACCACGACTGGTACGGCTGGATCGCGACGGACCGGCCGGGATACGATCCGCAGCTCGCGCGACAGGTCCTGGAAGTCCGCGCACAGGGATTCGCGCTGCTCGACCGCCACCTCGATCTGCTCATGAATTTCACGGAGGAGGACCCCGGCACAATGCTCTTCGTGACCTCCGACCACGGCATGCGACCTGTCTGGCAGGCTGTGCACCCCAACACGATCCTCGCCGAGGCCGGTCTCCTCACCGCCGACGACTCCGGCGGCATCGACCTCGCCCGCACGCGCGCCCTTTCGCCTGACGGTTGGGGCATCGTCATCAATCGAATCTCGAGAAAAGGCGGCATTGTACCGCCGCGCGATGAAGCCGACGTGGTCGCCGCCGCGCGCGCCGCCATGGAGGCGGCACGTGGACCCGATGGCGACCCCCTCGTCGAACGCATCTACACGCAGGCCGACTTCGACTCGCTGTTCGGGTCCGGGCCCTCGTCCAATTCGCTCTACATCGGATGGAAACGCGGATTGCAGGGCAACGCGCGCATGAACGAGACGGCGCTACGCCCGCTCGCGTGGCCGCGCGGCGATCACGGCGCGACGTTGCCGTACCTCGAAGGCATGGCCGGTTTCTGCGTGTACGGCGCCGCCGTCGGACCCGGGACGATCCCTGCCATCAACCAGACCGATGTCGCACCTACGATCGCCGACTGGCTCGGCATCGCGCCGCCTCGTCAGTCCACCGGCCGCTCCGTGCTCGGCGCGATCTTGAACACACGTCGCTGAGCCGCGCGATCCCGCCACTCCCAGGCGTTGGAGGGCAAACGATGAGAGTCTTCCTGACCGGTGGCACGGGATTCATCGGGCGACCGTTGACGCGGTCTCTGGTTGCACGGGGCTGGAACGTCACCGCTCTCGTACGAAAACCCGACAGCCCACGGACCCGCACCCTGGAGACGCTGGGTGCGCAGTGTGTCGCCGGCGATATCACCGACCGCGAGTCGATGCGGCCCGGCATGACCGGCGCCGATATCGTCGTGCACGGTGCGGCGTGGTATGAGATGGGAATACACCCGGACGCTCGCCCGCTGATGCGCGCCATCAACGTCACAGGCACGGACCATGTGCTGGGTCTGGCTCTGGAGCTCGGCATCCGCCGGACGGTGTACGTCTCGTCCGCCGTCTACTACGGCGACACCGGCCCGGACGCATGCGACGAAACCTGCCGGCCGAACAAACCCTATCGGTTTTACTACGTGCAGACGAAAGCCGAAGCTCATGACGTTGCCCTGGACTATCAGCAACGCGGTCTGCCACTCGTCATCGTCTGTCCATCCAATGTGTTCGGACCCAACGACCATTCCATTTTCGGATATTTCCTGCGCCTGTACTTGAACCGACTGATGGTTCCGTTCGGGTTTTCGCCTGAGATGATCCTCTCGCCAGCACACGTCGATGACATCGGTGATGGAATCGCCCTGGCTGTAGCGAAGGGCCGGACGGGCGAAACGTACATCCTGGCGGGTGATCCGATCAGTCTTCGGAAGATATTCGAAACCTGACTTCTCCAGCGCAAAGGCGCAGCGTGAGCTGGGCTGGACGTACCGGCCCACCCGGGAGATGTGGCAGGACATCGTGGACCGGGAGCTCGCGTTGCTGGCTGGTCGCAAGAAGCGCGGTCTGGTGTCCCGGCTGAGACCCGTGGAAACGAGCGGCTGACGGGCTGACGCGCGGACCGCGCGGGCGGCCCGGCAAACCCGACATCCGCCCCAAAACTCCGTACATCGGTCACACCCCAGTCCCGGCCGGCCGCCGGACCCGCTAGGCTGACCTACCTAGAATTCTGTGTATAGAGGATCCATGGGACGACTCTTCAGCCTGACCTACCCGACCGCCGCCGCCCTGCTCGCCATCCGCGCCGGCCACCGCTACGGCTTCGACGTCATGGACGCGACCGGGCTGCCGGACGGGACCGTCTATCCGCTGCTGCGCCGGCTGGAGCGGCGCGGCGTGCTGGAAGGCGTCTGGGAGGACGAGGCCCGGGCCCGGGCGGAGGGGCGCCCGTCCCGACGGTATTACCGGCTGACGCGCGCCGGTGAGGTTGCCCTGGACGAGGTGGTGGAGCGCTTCCCGGCCCTCGTCCGTGCCTTCGACGAGGGCGTGGAGCCGGCATGAGCGGCGTGCCCGGGATTCGCCAGATCGGGTGGGCCTCGCGCCTCGTCCCCGAGTTACGGCGTGCGGGCTGGCGACAGGAGTGGGAGGCCGAGGTCGCCTACGCGTGGCAGCGCGCGTGTGCGGAAGGCGAGCCCGGCGCGCTCACGCGCACTCGCCTGCACATCCGCGTCCTGTCCTGCTGGATCGATGCACTCATGGAAAAAAAGGAAACGATCAGAATGACGGGCCTGTTCAATGATCTTCGCTTCGCCGTGCGAGGCCTGCTGCGACGGCCGGGTTTCACGGCGATCGCCGTTTTGACGCTGGCGCTCGGCATGGGCGCGACGACGGCGGTGTTCACGCTGCTGGATGGAGTCATGCTGCGGCCGCTGCCGTACACGCAGCCGGATCAGCTGCTGTCTCTCCAACACCTGGGCCGGGATGGCCAGGACGAGGTGCCGATCTCCGCGGGTTTGTACGTGCTGTACCGGGATCAGGCAAAGACGCTGGCATCGATCGCGATGTACACGTCTGCCGTCGGCAATCTCGTGGTGGATGGCGAACCGGAGCGGGTCGCCGGCCAGACGGTCACGCCCAGTTTCTTTCGGACGCTCGACGTGAACGCTGCGCGCGGCCGCACGTTTCTCGAGGAAGAAGGACAGCCGGGCGGCGAGCCGGTCGTGATCCTCAGCGACGGACTGTGGCGCGCTCGGTTCGGCGCCGATGCGGCGATCATCGGGCGGACGGTCGACATCAACGGCGTGCGCCGCGAAGTCGTGGGCATCATGCCCGCGGGATTCGGTCATCCGGACGCGGAAGCGCGCTTCTGGACACCGCTGATCGTGAATCCGTCGAACGCTCCGGTGGCGTCGTTCGTCGCCAGCGGCATGGCGAGGATGGCGCCGGGCCAGACGCTGGAGGGCGCGCGCGCGGAAATCGAGGGCATGTTGCAACGGCTGCCGGAGCTGGTGCCCGGCGATGGCGGTGCACAGTTCCTGGTGAATGTGGGGATCCGCTCGCGCATCACGCCGCTGAAGGAGGCGCTGGTCGGCGATATTCAGCAGACGCTGTGGGTCCTGTTCGCGACGGTGGGGATCGTGCTGCTGATCGCCTGTGCGAATGTCGCGAACCTGCTGCTGGTCCGGGCGGAAGGCCGGCAGCGCGAGCTGGCCGTGCGCATGGCGCTTGGCGCCGGCCGGGCGCAGGTGCTGCGCTCGTTCCTCGGCGAAAGCGCGCTGCTCGCGTTAGCCGGCGGCGCGCTCGGCATCGTCGTCGCGAACCTCGCGGTCACCTACACGGCAACGTTGATTCCCACGGACCTGCCGCGCATGGCCGAGATCGGCATCGACGCGCGCGTGCTCGGCTTCACCGCCGCCGTTGCGCTCGGTTGCGCGCTTTTCTTCGGCTTCTTCCCGCTGCTGCGCTACGGTGCGCACGACCTGGTGGAGCACCTGCGCGAAGGATCGCGGGGTGCGACCGGTGGTCCGAAGCGGCACCGCCTGCGCAACGCGCTTGTGGTCTCGCAGGTCGCAATGGCGCTGGTGCTGCTGGTCGGGTCGGGTCTCATGCTGCGCAGCTTTCTGGCCCTGCGCGCCGTGGATGCGGGCTTCGATCCGAACGGCACGCTGACGGCACGCATCATCGTGCCCACGGCGGAGGTCCCGGACTGGCGGGCGACGGACCAGTTCTTCCACCAGCTGCGCCAACGATTGGAGGCTTTGCCGGGCGTGACCGCCGTGGGCATGATCAGCAGCGTTCCGCTCGGCGGCAGCGGCATGCCCTATACGACCATCGGAGTGGAAGACCATCCGCGCGGACCGGACGAGCTGCAAATATTCGCCTACTGGCCGCAGGTCAGCGCCGGATACTTCGAGGCGATGGGCATCCGCATCCTCGAGGGCCGCGGCTTCGAGCCGACGGATGGCGGCGATGGCTTTCCCGCCGCTGTCGTCAGTCGCGCCTTTGCGAACCAGTGGTGGCCGGGCACGAGCGCCATCGGACGGAGGTTGCGACCCGGCGTCGACGACGAACCCTGGTACGAGATCGTCGGCATCGCTGAGGACGTCCGGCACACCGGGCTCGAACAGGTCACGCAGGAAATGATCTACCTGCCCACGGTCATCGAGGCATTTGGCGACATCAACCCCGCGCGCGGGCGGGATGTCGTGATCCGCACGAGCGGCGATCCGCTCGCGCTCGTCGGCGCACTCCGCCGCGAGGTGCGCGAGCTCAACGCGCGCATCCCGATCGCCAACCCGCGTACCATGGAGGCCGTCTTCAAGGGCGCGACGGCTCGCACGTCGTTTACGATGGCGATGCTCGGCGCCGCATCGGGCATCGCGCTGATCCTCGGGCTCGTCGGCATCTACGGCGTGATCTCGTATGTCGTCTCGCAGCGCACGCGCGAGATCGGGGTTCGCATGGCGCTCGGCGCGTCCGGCTCGTCCGTGCGCGGCATGGTCGTGCGGCAGGGCCTGCTCCTGGCCGCGACCGGCGCAGCCCTGGGCCTGCTCGTGGCAGCGCTGGTGAGCCGCGCAATGGGGTCGCTGCTCTACGGCGTCAGTGCGTTCGACCCGACGACCTACCTGGCGGTCGCGGCGAGTCTCGTCCTCATCGCGGCGCTGGCGAGCCTGTTGCCGGCGTTGCGGGCGGCGGGAGTTGAACCGAGTGTTGCGCTGAGAAACGAATAGAAGGGAACAGGGAAAGGGATAGGGAAAGGGAGAGGGAGAGGGTACAGGGTTACAGGGGTGGCCTTGGCCCTATCCTTTCAGCAGTTGTTTCAGCCGTTCCATCGGCCGTTTCAGGGACCGCGCGCGGCGGCGCATTCCTTTCCACGCATCGCCGACGTCGTCGATACGCTCGGCCATGGAGCGGAGCGTGAAGGAACGGGGCAGGGCGCTGCCGTCTTCGACTTCGTCCCACGAACACGGCGCGGACACGGGAGCGCCCGGCTTCGCGCGGACGGCGTAGGCCGCCGCGTGGGTGGCGCCCCAGCTGTTGCGACCGGTGTCGACGAGGATGCGTCCGCCGCGGTCCGCCTTGCTGAACTCCTGGGTGACGTGGTCCGGCTGTCGCTCGACGAGGGCGCGGCCGACGCCGTGCGCGAACGCTGCGACCGCATCGAACCGGGTCTTGCCGTCGATCGGTACGACGATGTGGTAACCCTTCGAGCCGGACGTCTTCACCCAGGCGGGCAGGCCGAACTCATCGAGCAGCTCGCGCAACGCGAGCGCGATCGTGCGCAGGACCTTGGGCTCGTCCCTGGACGGATCGAGGTCGAAGACACAGAGATCCGGATAGAAGAGCTTCGGCACACGCGACGTCCAGACGTGCGGCGTGATGCAGTTCTGGTTGGCGAGCCAGAGCAACGCGCGCTTGTTGCGCACGATCGGGTGGTGCACCTGGCCGCCCTTCTTGGGGACGCCGACGCGCTCGAGCCACGGCGGAAAGCCTTTCGACACGTCCTTCTGGTAGAACCCCTCCTCGCCGATGCCCGATGGAAAGCGCTCCATGGTGATGGGCCGACCGCGGATGTGCGGCAACATCAGCGGCGCGACCATCCCGTAGTAGTCGGCGAGCTCGCCCTTCGTGACGCCCTCGTCGGGGAAGAGCACTTTCTCGGGGTGCGAGATCACGGGGCCTCCCTCACCACCTCGCGCGCGGCCTTGTCGCGCCGGACGCCGAGCAGCCGCGCGTGGCGGAGCTTGCCGTGCACCGTCCATTCGATGAACGCGACCTGCACGACGATCTCGGGGCGAACCCAGTGCACGCGCAGCCGCGGCAGCCCCTTTGCACGCGTGAACGGAGACGCCTCGATCTCCCGTTCATCGAGTCGCGCGCGCAGGTCGAGCAGCAGCCGCGTATCGAGGCCCGTGCCGACTTTGCCGGCGAAGACGAAATCGTCACCGTCGTAATAGCCGACGAGTAACGCGCCCAGGCCGACGCGACTTCCTTGCGGATCGGTGAACCCGCCGATCACCAGCTCCTGCGACGCCTCGCACTTCATCTTCAGCCAGTGTTTCGAGCGACGGTGCTCGTAAGGCGAGTCGCGGCGCTTCGCGATCACGCCTTCCCAGCCTTCGGCGCAGGCGCGGACCCACGGCTCTGCATCGAGCAGCTCCTGCACATGCGCGAGCGGCTTCGTCAGCGGAATCTCGCGGAGCAGTGCGCGGCGCACGTCCAGCGGCAGCGACGTCAGGTCGCTGCCGTCGAGCCAGAGAATGTCGAAGACATGATAATCGGCATCGCCCTGCCGACCCCACGCGCCCGTCGCCTCCCCGTCCAGAATCACTTCCCGTACGGGGAGTGCGGCGATGGCGCGCACTACGGCTGGATACGAACCGTTCTGCGGCAGCCGGTTGCGCGACAACAGACGCACGGTATCGCCCTGCTTGAATGCCAGCAGTCGGATGCCATCGAGCTTCCGCTCGAAGAGCCACTCCGGCCCGGCGAACCGCTCCTGCGTGAGTGTCGCGGCCATAGGCACGAGCCATTCGGGAAACGTGGCCGTCAAAGGAATCTGCCTTGTCCAGGCGCGCGGCGATCGCCAATAATGAACGCGGTTTCAGCGGTCAAAAGGAGCCTCGGACGGGTTCACGGGAGGTTTCGATGGAAAGCGTCCTCGTACCGCTGGGGTTCTTCGGCCTGTTCGCCTACGTCGTGCACGTGGTGGTCTCTGCGATCGTGCGCGGACGCCAGATCTCGAAACAGTCCCAGCTGATCACACGATTGATCGAAAGCGCAGGGCCGGAGGCGCGCAGCGCCGACTTCCTCACCTCGCCCGCCGGCCGCGCCATCTTCGACGCGACCCTCGACCGCCGCACGCTCATGCTGGGCCGGGTCGTCTCCGCCGTCCAGACCTGCATCGTGCTCACCGTAACCGGTGTCGTGCTCATCCTGCTGCGCCCGCAGGTGTCCGGCGACGATGAACGCGCCACGCTCTGGGCGATGGGCCTCATCGCCATCGCCATCGGCGTCGCCTTCCTCCTTGCCGCCAGCGCCGCCTATGCACTGTCGAAGCGGTGGGGCATGCTCGACCAACCGACCAACTAACAACGGGAGGGGCGGAGACCCCCTCTCCCCTATGCCCTACCCCTCTCCCTCTCCCTATCCCTCTCCCTCTCCCCTTCCGTTCTCAGACCGCGTCCGAAAGACTCGTAAACGTGAAGTCCCGCACCTTCAGCGGCGGCACCCAGACGGCGGATGAAAGGTCGCTCGACTCGCTCGGGCTGACGCGCACGGGGGTGCCCATCATCTCGATGTTGTTGAGCATGAGAATGGGGCTCTCGTTCCAGCGCAGATTCTTGACCGGGTGGCTGACGCGGCCGTTCTCGATCAGGAACGTGCCATCGCGCGACAGGCCCGTGAACAGGATGGTGCGCGGGTCCACGCCACGGATGTACCAGAACCGCGTGACGAGCAGGCCGCGCTCGGTCGAGCGGATCATGTCATCGACGGTCGCGCTGCCGCCCTGCATGAAGTAGCCGGCGACGAAGCCGGTCGGCTCGCGGTTCTGCCGCTGCGCCCAGAACCGATCGTAGATGAGGTTGCGCAACACGCCGCCCTCGACCCACGTCATGCGGCGATTCGGCAGGCCCTCGCCGTTGAACGGTGACGAAAACAGGCGGGGGTCGGTCGGGTCCGACAGGATGTTGACGCGTTCGTCGACGAAGCGTTCGCCGATGCGGTTGCCGCCGCCGGGTTTCGCGAAGAAGGAGCGGCCCTCGTCGGCGGAGCGGGCGGACAGCGAGCCCATCATCAGGCCGACCATGTTGGCGACCGCGGTCGGCTCGAGGATCGTGACCCACTTGCCCGGCTCGACGGCGCGCGGCTCGCGCGAACGCACGGCCTTGTCGATGGCGCGGTCGGCCAGCTCGCCGGCATTCAACTCGGTCCAGTCGAAAAACCCCTTGCCCGCCCACCCGGAGCCGGTGCCGTCGCGCGTGCGCACGGTGGTCGTGAAGTTCGCGTTCGACGCGGCGTCGTAGGCGAAGTGTCCCTTCGACGTCATGACGGCGTTCGAGCCGGTCGAGTGGATGAGGAATCCGGTGGAGATGACGTCGCGCTCGGCGGCCGGCCCGGTCACAAGGGCGATGGCGGACGCGCGCGCCGCCGGCTCGACATTGGCCGTGCTCTCGACGACCGCGTTGCGCTGCGGAACCGCGGCCGGGCTCAGCTCGCCGAGGTACTCGGGGTCCTCGGGTACGAGTCGGGCCAGTCGTTCCGATGTCTCGACGACGCGCCGCAACGCGTCGTCATCGAACCGGTTCGTCGTCGCGGACGCGACCTTCTTGCCGAACGCGCTGGTCATGGTCAGCGTCGCGTTCGTGACATCGCCGGCCGTGCTGATCTCGTTGACGGCGAAGCGCGTATTGCCCTCGCTGCCGCTGTCGAGATTGACCCGCGCCTGTTCGGCCGTCGAGATGGAGAGGGCGCGTTCGGCGAGGGTCCGGGCTTCGTCGCGGGAGAAGTAACGTGCCGCCATGATCAGGCGCTCCGTCCGGTGTTGATGACGTTGATCTGGCGGTGCCGCGTGGGCACGCAGCCGTGCGAGATCGCGTTGCTCTGCGCCGGCTGGCCTTTGCCATCACCGAAGCTGCCGCCGGTCCAGTAGGTGCTCGGTCCGCCGATCAGGTCCATCGCATTCCAGAACTCGGGTGTTCGGATCTGATAGGCGACGTCCTTCAACATGCCGGTGATCCGGCCGTTCTTGATCTCGTGGAAGACCTGGCCGCCGAACTGGGCGTTGTAACGTTGCTGATCGATGGAGAAGCTGCCACTGCCGTCGATCAGGATGCCGTCGCGCACACCTTCGATCAGCTCCTCGAGCGGCACGTCGCGTTCGGGATGGGGCAGCAGGTTGACGTTGGGCATGCGCTGGAACTGCACGTCCGCCCAGGACTGCGCGTAGCTGCACCCGTGGCTGCGCACGGGCTCGCCGATGCTGCGGTACCAGTCGGCGAGCCAGGGCGCCTGCTCGCGTGTCGTCTGCAGATCGTGCAGCACGCCCTCCTTGACGATGAGGAAGTCGTCCGGCTTCACGCCCTCGTCATCCCAGCCGACGGTCGACAGGCCGCCCGGCGCGGACCGTTCGCCCTGGATGTTCATGAACGACGGGCCGTAGCGGAACTTCCCGAGGAAGTCCTCGAGCGGGTAAATGAAGCTGGTGCCCGCGTAGTTCGCTTCGTAACCCATGATCCGGTCGAGTTCGGTCGGATGCGCGATCGACTCGTGGATCGTGAGCCAGAGGTGTGAGGGCTGCAGGATCAAATCATAACGCCCGGGTTGCACCGGCTTGGCGGACAACTTGGCGACGGCCTCTTCCGCCCAGCGCATGGCGTTGCCGGGCAGGTCTGCATCGCGCACGTGTTCGTAGCCGAGCGCACGCGGCGCGATGTCCGTGGAGGACCGGCCCTGAAAGTCGGATCCGTCGGCCGCGACCGCCGTGATGTTCATGGACGGCTGAGCGCGGTACATCGTCTGCTCCGTCGTCGTTCCTTCCGTATTCGCGAAGAACTTGTCCTCGCGAAGGAAGAACATGGACGAATTGACGAAGCGGGCACCGCTCACCTTGAGTGCCTCTTCGTTCGCGGCGAGCAGCAGCGCGACCTTCTCTTCGATGGGCACATCGAACGGGTCGATGGCGATGGGGCTGCGCCAGGTCGCATTGGCGAAGGCGGGCGTCGCCGCGAGCTCGAGCGCACGAGTGCGTGTAACGGCGTTGGCGCGCGCCTGGGCGACGGCTTCACGCGCCACGCGTGCGGCCTCGTCCTCGCTCAGGATCCGGCTGGCCGCGAAGCCCCACGAGCCGTTCGCGATGACACGAACGCCGAAGCCCTCGGTCTCGTTGTCGCCGAGTCCCGTGATCTGACGCTCGCGCGTCGAGACCGCCTGCGTCCGGTTGCGGTTGATGCGCACGTCGGCATAGGTCGCGCCGGCACTGCGCGCGGCATCCAGCGCGCGCGCCGCGATCTCACGCTGCTGTGCGTCGAATCGGAAGGTGTCGCGGCGCGTCGGCTTGCCGAGCAGGTCGCGCACATCGAGCAGGGTGAGGCCCGCGCCGGCGAGTGCGCCGCGCACGAGGAAGTCGCGTCGGATCATGGCCGCTCCGCATCGGGTGGGTTCGGGACCCGGATGCTAGAGCGGGGCGGCGAGCGGGACAAGAACGGCGGGTCAGGATTCCTCGGCCCGTCTCCGAACCGCCGCCAGCCAGCTGCGCCGGATCAGCGCGCTGCCGGGCAGGATGACCCGCCAGTAGGCGGCGAAGCGGCGGCGGGTGCCGTCATCCGTGGCGTGGACGCGCGTCTCCGTCGTCAGGCGCGTGCCGCCCCGGCCGTCGGCCTGGATGCGGAAGTTCATGGCGGCTTTCGCGAAGCCTGGCTGGCTCAGGCCAGCGAAGGCTTCGGGCGAGGCCGGCAGGCCGGATGCGCCGGGCGGCGCGATCACGAGCGTGCCGACGACGAGCTCACGTCCAGGCTCATCGGCGAGCCAGCGAAACGTCGTGCGCGTCGCGACGTCGAGGAGCGGCATGGTCGCGGGTGCGTTCAGGATGTCTTCTGGGCCATCGCGGCCACCGCGGCGGATCCAGGTCAGCAACCGAAAGAGCCGGATCTCCGACGCCGTGACTGCACGTACGGCGGAATCGACGCGGACGGGCGGGGCGGCGATCGCGATCTCGTGGAACTCGCTGAACTGGTACCGCGGGACCAGCGCGTCGAGCCGCGTCGTCGGCGCCGTCACGATCTGCAGTGGCGCCGGCAGAACAAGTACGAGAATGGCCAGGGTCAGAGCGGCGATGATGAGCCAGCCGCCGTGGACGCGTCGGGACAGTCGCAACCCGGGCAGTGGCCGCAGCGCGACGAAAAGTCCCAGGAGCGCGACGCCGAGCGCCGCGTAGAGCACGACCGACAGGACCACAACAACGCTCCGTTCAGGAGGGCAGACGACACCACGCCGACACGATGGGCCAGCCGACGAGGACGCCACCCGTCGATACGACTTCATCGCGGAGCCGGGTTTCGAGCGTGTCGATCTCCGCTTCCGTGAAGCCCTGGATGTCGTTCGCCAGCGCGACCGGCAGCATGCTGCGCATCGATTCGGCCATGTATCCGTAGATCGGGCTGTCCGGCCCACCCTCGAGCATCGCCTCCATTCGCGTGCGGGGTGCGGGCAGGCCGGCGTCCGTGAACGTCTTGCGCAGACGCAGGCCCGCTTCGATGTCCGCAGCGGCCGCCGCGACGACGCGGCACTTCCAGTCGACGACGGCGTCGAAAAGCGGCGATCGCGGATAGGAGCGCGGCCCGTCGCACAAGGTCGTCATGGACGACTCCAGAAACAGCACGACACCGCCCGGCCGGACCGCACCCGCCAGCGCCGCGAGCGTCCTCGCGGCATCCGGCTGGTGCATGAGCACGAACCTGCCGACGAGTGCGTCGAACGACGCGGATGCGTCGGTGCGATCGAGATCGCGGACTTCGTACGTGATGGTGTCGAACCCGGCTTCCACCGCACGAGCCTGTGCGAACACGATCGCCTTTTCGTCACGGTCGATGCCGAGCACCGAGCCCTCGGGTCCGACGATGCCGGCGACCAGCCGGCTGACATCACCGGAGCCGCAGCCGGCGTCGAGCACGCGCATGCCCGGGCCGACACCGGCTTCGAGCAGGGCGCGCTCCGTGACCTCGCGGTAGAGCCTGCCCTGCAGATCGAGGCGGTTCAGCTCACGCGGCGAGTGGCCGAGCACATACCGCCGACTGGCAACTTCTTCGTGCGAATTCGCATTCATCGGATTTCATCGAAAGAGACGGCGATCGTGCGTTGTCGCACATGACGCTGCGTCCGAGCGTCGGGCAAGATATCGGAATATCCCGCGACAGCGGGAGACCGCACATTCACAGACGCGGCAGTCCATACGCGAAGTACCAGAAACATATCGCGCGTGACGCCAGTGTTGCCCGGTGAAACCTCGGACACAAAATATGGAGCTCGCCCCGACTCGCGTGTGTTCCTGAGCGAGGAGTGCAGCATGTCCACGTTCCGCCGCACCATTCTGCTGTCGACCGTCGCAGCGCTCGTCCTACCGGAAACCGTGCGGTCCCAGGAGAGACTCGATTGGCGGCCGTTCGTTGCGGTCGCGTACAAGGTCAAGAATGGCGATGACTACCTTCCTGCCGGATCGGGCACGATCATCGCCAGGAACGGACTGATCATCACGAACGAGCACGTCTTCAACCCCCCGGACGCCGTCATCCGCAAGCACAACCTGGATACGGACGTCGCTTACGTTCTCTACGACCACGACAACGATCGACACACTCCACCGGTGCTCCGTTTCGTGGCGCGGAAGGTTGCATACTGGACAGCGGCCTTCCGCGGCGAGCCGGATTACGATGTCGCCGTCATGCAGATCATCCGCCGCATCGACGGCGGTGCCCTTCCCGATACGTTTCCCTACATGCGGCTGGGCAATCCGTTCGCGTTGCCCGACCACGCCACGCTGACGATCGTCGGGTTCCCATCGGCGAGCGGCCGGAATCTGTCGGTGACGGCGGGTCCCTGGATCTCCTATCAGAGCGGGAACCCGCTCGGGATCACGGACGGCGCGATCCTGACGACGGCCGAGATGTGGCCCGGCAACAGCGGTGGTGCCGCGATTTACCGCGGCAGGCTCATTGGGCTGCCCACCTCGGAGGGCCCGCGCGAGATGGACGCGGGATACGTGCACCCGATCACCTGGGCCGCCCCGCTCCTCGGCTTCGTTCGCTACCGCATGGGGATCGCGTCACCCAACATTGCGGGCGACTGGGTCAAGTCCCCGCGCAACCTCGACCGGTGGACCCGAGAGCGCGCCGTGTTGATGGGCGTCGTCGAGGACAGCGTCAGCGGCAACGCCCTGAGCGGCGCGACGGTATTCGCCTATCCGAGGGGTGCAGACCTGAGCACGATCCGCGCGGCCTGGCAGCGTCTCGGGCGTCCTGCGCCGTACGCCCGCGAATCGGCCGGAAGGTTGCTGTTCGCAGTCGATACCACGGACATGGCAGGTTACTTCGAGGCGTGGATCGAACGAGGCGGCAAGTTCGGGCTGAGCATCGAGAAGTCCGGCTTCCGCACTCGGACATCCTCCAACTTCACGCCGGCCGACCATCCGTCCCAGTCGTTCCGCAGCGCCTTTCGAATGCGGCGCGGCTTGCTCGCGCGGGGCGCTCTACCGGCGTTTACGGTTCGCTACGCTCGCATCGTGCCGGCGGGCGCTACGCTATACACCGAGTCCACCGGATCCGCGAGCAGGGGGCGCCTGCCCGGGTTCACAGCCGTCTCCGTCAATTGCGGGGCGACCATGAAGCGGACGCCGCGCCGCTTCGTCATCACGCTCGGGCGGTCGGGCGCGACGCGTCGTTCCGGTTGGGTGGAGGCGAAGAGTCTGGTTGTGGAGAACTGCTGACAGGGGTCGCGCGCTTGACGACGGCGCGTTAAACCTTCCGGACGCATCGAACCTGCGGCCGTGCGGCGAGCTCCCGGGGCATGATGTTCCTCCGGGAGGGCGCCCCGTTCCCCGGAACTCCCGACCAGGCGATTCGCATGGCGAACCCACGACCCTTACCCGCGTCCATCACACGACGCGACTTCGTAAACGGCATCGCCGTCGGCGTGGGTGGCGCGCTGCTCGCGCAGGTCGCGCCCGGTTGCGCACGCGAATCGCGGGCACCCGCCGGTCTGGAATCACTCGGGCCCGACTGGTACGGCTACGGCGGCGTCGGCGACTACCGCCTGTCACACGGCAATACGCCCGATGTCGTCACCGTCGCACACCGCATCCGTGACGGCGACTTCGATCGTCTGCCGGATCGTTTCGCGACGACGGAATCGTACGACCTCGTCATTGTCGGCGGCGGCATGGCCGGCCTCGGCGCGGCCCTCGAATTTTCGAAGAAACGGAAGCCCGGCCAGACATGCCTGCTGCTCGACAACCACCCGATCTTCGGCGGCGAGGCGAAAGAAAACGAGTTCGATGTCGATGGCACTCGCCTGATCGGGCCGCAAGGCGCGAACGGGTTCTTCATCCCGCCCGCCGTGAGCGACTGGACCGAAGCCGCCGGCGATCCGCGCTACTACGCCGAGCTCGGCATCCCGCGTGATTTGTCGTATCCGGACTGGCAGGCGGGTCGCGAGCCGCTCGGCATTGGCAACGACAATTACGAATACCTCGTGCCCAGTCTGCACGACAACACGAGTGTCGGGCACTTCTTCGAGACGGCCGACTCGCCGCAGGGCGTCTGGGCCGTCGACATGTTCCAGCGCGCGCTGGAGAATACGCCGCTGTCCGAACAGAGCCGGCGCACGCTGCTCGGCTGGTACCGCACGGGAGCCGCGCGGCGCTTCGCGAACGATGACGAAGCGCGCCGCGTTCTGGACACGATGTCGTACCGTCAGTACCTCGAGCGTGAACTCGGCATGGGTCCCGAGGCCGCCGATTACGCGGACCTGTTCCTGGCCTCGGCGTGTGGGCTCGGCAGCGACGCCGTCTCCGCCTACCTCGCCTACAACCTGCCCATGCCGGGCCTGATCGATCCGCTGCCGCGCGACCTGGTCCGACAGTCGTTTCCCGGCGGCAACTCCGGCTTCGCACGTTACTTCCTCAAGGCCGTCGTTCCAGAGGCGATCGCGGGCCGGCCGGTCTTCGAGGACATCATCCTGGGCCGCATCGATTTCGCCGCACTGGACCGTCCGGGACAGCCCGTGCGTGTCCGGCTCGACGCGACGGCCGTTCACGTCGCACACGATGACGTACGGGAATCGGCCGGCGGCGTCACCGTCGTCTATCACCGCGACGGTGGCCTGCACGTCGCGCGCGCGAAAGCGGTCGTCATGGCAACGGGTGGCTGGGTCACGCGCCACGTCGTGCGGGATCTGTCCGAAGAGCATCGCGCCGCGTACGCGCGATTCGTGCACGCGCCGTTCCTCGTGGCGAACGTCGCACTCACGAACTGGCGGTTCCTCTACGACCTGGGCATTACGGCCGCGATCTGGAAAAAGGGCGACGGTGACTTCGGCTACACGTGCAACATCAGACGGCCCATGCACGTGGGTGCGTACCAGCCTCCGTTCGACCCCGATCAGCCGATCATCCTGTCGTTCTACACGCCGTTCTTCTATCCCGGCCTGCCCATCGAACAGCAGGTCACACTGGGCCGTGCGGAGTTGCTCGGCACATCCTACGCAGAGTACGAGCGGCGCATTCTGACTCAGATGCGGAAGCTGTTCGGTTCCGCCGGGTTCGATGCAGAACGGGATGTCGCCGGCATCATCCTGAACCGCTGGGGGCATGCGTATTCGGTGCCGTTCCCGGGATTCTTCGGCGGTGCCGACGGCGAAGCGCCGCGCGACGTCATCCGCCGACCGCACGGCCGCATCGCGTTCGGGCACTCCGAGCTGCAAGGCTGGCAACACTGGGGTCCCGCGGCGGATGAAGGGCGTCGCGCGGTGAACCAGGTGCTGGACGCGTTGTAGGCCGGGTGCGCGGCGGCAGCGCACGGTCCGCGCGAACGCGCTGTCTAGGATCCGTGATACTTCCGCGGTGGCTGCGGCGGTGCCGCTGGTGGCGGCGACCAGCGGCCGGACTCGTAGTGGTACCACGTCCGGAACAGCGTGTCGCGGTAGACGCGTCCGATCTCGCGCGGGGCCTGCGACGCCTGGAGCGCCGCGGGGAGCAGCGTCAGGTAGTTGCCGGTCGCGGCGCGCACGAGCCTGCGCAGCACATCGTACGCGTGTCGCAGCGAGTCGGCGGGGAAGGAGAGCACGCTGTCGGCGTACGCGACGCCGGGGATGCTTTCGAGCATGGCCAGGCTGGCGGGCGGGACCGCCTTGAGGCCGGCGGTAATCGGCGAGTTGACTCGCATCGAACGGGCCTCGCCGGACCTGAGCTTCTCGACCGCGCGCTGCGCGTGCGCCGTCAGGTCCGCGCGCGCGTCGGCCACGGGTCGCGGCACTGCACTGTCCGCCGCTGCCGCCGTCTTCACGGTCACGAACTCGATCCACGGCATGGTCGCGAGATCGGCGGCCAGGCGGTCGTCGCCCGAGCCGAAGATGACCGGGACACGCGCGCGGCCCCAGGACAGGCCGACCAGCTCCGTCTCGGTAATCTCCTGTCCGTTGACCACGAGGCCGATGCCCAGTGTGATCGTGTGCGACGCGAAACCGCCGCTACCGGTTTTCGCATGCATGCCCACGACGGCCACGGCGTCGTATGCGCCCGGAGTGACAAGGTCGAAGTAGGGATCGAAGGCGGAATCCCGAAGAACCTGGGTCGCGCGCGGATCCAGCAGGTCGCGCCGCACATCGGGATCGGGGTTGCCGCTGCCGTGGCCATCCACCACGTGAACCTCCGTGGCGCCGCCGGCGAAGAGGCCGTCGATCACGGCGTTGACGTCGGCCGCTAGCAGCTCTTGCCCGGTGGGATACTGAGCAGTGCCGAACAGAAACGTTGCCGGATCGCTCTGGCCGGCCAGTCCCTCCATGTCGTGGAGGACCAGGATGCGGATCCCGTCCGTCGTATCCGGCAGCACCGCCTCCGTCGTCCACGGATGCGCGGGCGGACGTGTGGCTTCAGGCGACGCGGTCGGCGAGCACGCGAGCGGCACGAGTGACGCGAGTCCGAGCAGCGATGCACGCACCGTATCCTCCACCACGAATGGACTTCGTAGCACGAATTCGAGTATAGTGCTCACGCTCTCCGGACGACACGGTGGCGGTGCACGACGGCCGGGGGCTATAGTGGCTCATCCATCGTGCCCGTCCTTCCCCCGCACAGGAGAGCGCCATGCCCAGCTCGATGGCGAGTCTGGCAGGCATCATCTACGTCCTCGGGAACGTTTTGCCACCGCTTCCCGCTCCTGCTGACGAGCAGCAGCTCCCCCGCATCTCGCTCAACGACAACACCGCGCCGGCCGGAACGCTGAACGACGGCGTGCTCACGCTGGAGCTCGAGATTCGCCGAGGCAGCTGGCACGTACTGGGCGACGATCACCCCGCGACCGACATGCTGGCGTTCGCCGAGCGCGGCAGGGCGCCGACGAACCCCGGACCAATGATCCGCGTGACACGCGGCACCGTGGTCCACGTGCGGGTCACCAACCCGCTCGACACGACCGTCGTCGTGCGCGGCTTCGGCGAGAGACGAACCCGCGCGCTGGAACCGCTGCGCATTCCCGCGGGCGCTACGCGGGAGGTACGGTTCGTCGCCGACGCCGCGGGCACCTACTTCTACTGGGGCTCGATCGACGCCCCGGTCTTGTCGAACCGGCGTTACGAGGACAGCCAGCTCACGGGTGCGTTTATCGTGGACGAGCCCGGTGCGGTGGTGGACGATCGCGTGTTCGTGATCGGCATGTGGTTCGACGGCCGGCTGCCAGACGGCAGTCCAGACTTCAGCCGCGAGTTCCTCACTATCAACGGCCGGCCGTGGCCGGACACCGAGCGGCTGTCGTACGCGCTGGGCGACTCGATCCGCTGGCGCATCATCAACGCGTCGTCCGATTTCCACGCCATGCACCTGCACGGCTTCTACTACCGCATCGACGCGAAGGGTGACATCGCGCGCGACACCGTGTTCTGGGAGAGCGGACGGCGCGTGGCCGTGACCGAGCGCGTCGCGCCCGGCTCGACAATGTCGCTGGTCTGGTCACCCGACCGGCCCGGCGGCTGGATCTTCCACTGTCACATGAGCGTGCACGTCATTCCGAACCCCGCGCTCGGCCCGGCTGCGCCGGGCGGTGATGCGCGGTTCGATCCGCTCTTCCGCGACGGTCACGCGCACGGCGACCCCGATGATCACGCCGAACAGGCCATGGGCGGACTCGTCATGAGCGTCTACGTCCGGCCGCCGCCCGGCTGGGCCCCCAACGAGCCGAAGCGCCGCGAAATGCGGCTGTACATTCAGTCGGTCGAGGCCGAGCACAGCCTCAGCGGGAGGCAGTTCTCGTACGTTCTGCAGGAGGGAGCGCAGCCGCCGGCCGCTGATTCGGTCGTCTTCCCGGCGTCGACACTCGTGCTGCGTAAAGGCGAGCCCACCAGCATCCGGGTGTTCAACCGCACCGACGAGGCGAGCCAGGTGCACTGGCACGGCCTCGAGATCGAGAGTTACTTCGATGGCGTCGCCGGCGGGAGCGGCTACCCCGGAAATCGCACGCCCGCGATCGCACCTGGCGATTCGTTCGAGATCCGCATCACGCCGCCACGCGCCGGCAGCTTCATGTACCACACGCACATGAACGAC
>JBFJPA010000003.1:0-25444 GCA_041617355.1 Longimicrobiales bacterium | reverse complement strand
CGGCCGCGACCCCCTCTCCTTCGCGGATCAGTCCGAGGAGGATGTGCTCGGTCCCCACGTAGTCGTGCTGGAGGCGGATGGCCTCCTCGCGCGCCATCGCAAGAACTTTTCGCACCCGGTCCGTGAAGTTGTAGTTCATTGGTGCCTCGCCCCGGCCGCTTCCGGCCGGCCCCCGCCTCAGCCTCGGTTATCCTCCGTCTCCGGGGGGTCCCCGGAGACGTCCCCTTCTGCCTTCAGAATCCGCCGTACGTAGGTCGCCCGGTTGACGTCTGCGTCCACCTCCGAAACGGCGCGCCCCGCGGCCTGCTCGAGGTGTGCGTTCTGGGCATAGATCATGACCTTGTTGAGCGTGTATACACGGAGCCCGGAAAGGAGGTTCATGCTCACGCCCAGGCGCACGCCCGACAGCAGATTCATGACTTCTTCGAAGGACAGCGTCCGGGCGTAACGGAGCAGCCCGTATGCCCGCCAGATCTTGTCTTCGATCACTGCCGGCGCGTCACGCATCAGGACGCGCCGCGCCCGCAGCTCGTACTGGATCACCTGCCCGACGATCTTCTCCAGGTGGTCGATGAGGTCTTCTTCGCTCTTGCCCAGCGTCGTCTGGTTCGAGACCTGGAAGAAGTTCCCGACCACCTCCGAGCCCTCCCCGTACAGCCCCCGGAAGGTCAGACCGACCTGCGTGATGCCCTGCAGGATGCGGCCGATTTCCTTGGTCAGCACCAGCCCCGGCAGGTGGATCAGGATGGACGCGCGCAGGCCCGTCCCCACGTTCGTCGGACAGCTGGTCAGGTAGCCGAATTCCTGGTGATACGCAAAGGAGAGCAGCGAACCCAGGTCCTCGTCGAGGCGATCGATCCGCTGGTAGGCATCGCGCAACCGGAGCCCCGACACGAAGACCTGCAGCCGGAGGTGATCCTCCTCGTTGACCATGACGCCCAGGCCGTCGCGCGGGCCGACGAAAAGGCCGGATCCGCGCACCGGGCCGTCATCCCGCTCGCCGGCCAGCTCGCGCGAGATCAGGTGGCGCTCGAGCAGGACGCGACGCGAGAGCGGGGTCAGGGCGGCCAGATCGAGCGCGATCCCGTCTTTGATCGACGAGCGGTCGAACGCGCCGCGCACTTCCTCGAGGATCTGCTCCCGCTCGGCGTCCCGCACGCGGCCCGCGAAGGCGTGGCCCTGTAGATTGCGGGCCAGACGCATCCGCGTGGACAGCACGATGTCCGAATGCGGCCCGCTGGCTTCCAGCCAGTTGAGTCCGAAGTCGGAGAACACCGAGTAGTCCAGCATGTCAGTTCGCGCTTTCGATCGTCCGGATCAGATCGCGGATCTCCGCGGCTCGCTCGAAGTCCTCGGACTCGACGGCGCGGCTGAGCTTGCGGCGCAGGCCCACCAGCCGCTCCCGTCGCTGCTCACCCGTCGGATTGGGCGGCAGGTAGACCTTCCCAATGTGCTGCGACCCGCCGTGGAGCCGGCGCACCAGTGAGCGCAGGCTCGACTCGAAGCTGACCCAGCACTGCGAGCAGCCCAGCCGCCCGGACCGGCGGAACTCCTCGGGCTTCAGCCCGCAGAACGGGCACGGCACCAGGCTGGTATCGGCCGGCTGCCGACTGACCTGAGCCAGGAAGTCGGTGAGCGGCAGATTGGCCAGCCCGCTGTCAGGCTGCAGGCCGGTGTCGGCGGCGCACGCCTCGCACAGATGCTTCGTCGTCATCTGGTTGTCGACGATCTGCGTGAGGTGAATGATCGCCTCGTTGTCGCGGCACTTGTCGCAATGCATGCTCAGACCGGGTAGAAGCTCTGGAGCCTGCCGTCCTTCAGCTGCAGGATCCGGTCCGCGCGGTCGGCCAGCTCGCGGTTGTGCGTGGCCAGAACCAGCGATACGCCGTGCATGTCGCGCAGCCGGAACAGCAGATCGTGCAGCTGCTCGGCCGTGTGCGTGTCCAGGTTGCCACTCGGTTCGTCCGCGATCACCACGGCCGGCGTGTTGGCCAGGGCCCGGGCAACCGCCACGCGCTGCTGCTCGCCGCCGCTCAGCTGGCCGGGCTTGTGATGGAGACGGCGGTCCAGGCCGACCTCCCCCAGCAGCGCTGAGGCGCTGGTGCGTGCGTCCCGCACGTCCCGCCCGGCGATCAGCATCGGCATCATGACGTTCTCGAGTGCGGTGAACTCCCGCAGCAGGTGATGGAACTGGAAAACAAACCCCACGCGCCGATTGCGCAGCGCGGCCAGATCCGCGTCCGGGAGCCCGGAAACCGGCCTCCCGTCGAGAACCACCTGACCGGCGGTCGGCCGGTCCAGACACCCCAGCAGGTGAAGCAGCGTCGACTTCCCTGCACCACTCGCGCCAATGATCGCGAGGGCCTCGCCGGCCCCGACGGCGACGTCTACCCCATCGAGGATGGTGAGTTCGCTGCCCGCATCCTCGATGTAGACCCGGCGCAGGGCCTGTCCTTCGAGGATCGGGCGCCGCTCGCGGGGCTCTTGAGCCGGCTGCGACGCGGCCGGCGGCCGATCCGGCGCGTCCCTTGCCGCGCCGACGATCGTCAGGTCGGGCCCGTCAATCATGGCGGATCGCTTCCACGGGCAGCAGCCGGGCCGCCTGGCGCGCCGGATAGATCGTAGCCACCAGCGCGACCACTGTGCTCGCCAGGATGATCAACCCGAAGTCGATCGGATCGAGGGCAACCGGCAGCGTCTCGATGAAGTAGACGTCCCCGGGCAGGTCGATCCCGTACCGGTCCAGCGCGGCCACGAGGCCCAGCCCGCCGACCGCGCCGAGTGCGGTCCCGATGATGCCGATGGCCATGCCCTGCAGCATGAAGACGCGCAGCACGGCGCGCCGCGTCAGGCCCATCGACTTGAGGATGCCGATTTCCCGCGTCTTGTCCGCCACGACCATGATCAGCGTGCTCACGATGTTGAACGCGGCGACCAGTACGATCATGAACAGGATGACCGCCATGGCCAGCTTCTCCAGCTTGAGCGCCGAGAAGAGCGACATGTTCAGGTCCATCCAGTCCTGGATCCAGTAACGCTGGCCAAGATCGAAGAAGATGGCGCTGCCGACGTCGCGGGCCGCCCACGGATCGGCGACGTTCACCGCCAGCCCGGTCACGGTATCGGCCGGGAGACCGAGCAGCGCCTGCGCGGGGCCCAGCTCGACGTAGAGGTTGCCGTTGTCGTACTCGTACATCCCGGTCCGGAACGTCCCCGTGACTTCGAACTGGAACGTGACCGGATAGAAACTGCCGAAGGCGTCCTGACGGATGTTCTCGAAGGCCGCGACGATGATGGTATCGCCGGGCAGGACGTTCAGGCGCTGGGCCAGGCCCCTTCCCAGGATCGCGCCGGGCAGCCCGCCCGGTGTGGGCCCGAACGCCAGCGCCCCGCTGCGCAGGTCCCGTTCGATCTCCGTCAGCGGCTGCTCGCCGATCGACGGATCCAGGCCCCAGAGCACACCCGGCTGCACCCAGGTCGCATCCTTCGTGACGGCGACGTTCGTCGACACGTACGGCGATGCCGCCACGACGCCCGGCACGCGGCTCACGCGCGGCAGCACGTTGCGCCAGTCCCCCAGGCGGAGCGCGCCGCCGTGATCGAACACGTAGATGTGCGGATTGGAACCCAGGATCTTGGCCTGCAGATCGCGCTGCAGGCCCGTCATGACAGCGATGACGGTGATCAGCGCGGTCACGCCCAGCGCGACACCGCCCACGGCGATCAACGTGATCAGCGAGAGGAACCGCCCCTTTCGGCGTGAGGCCAGGTAGCGGCGTGCGATGTACCACTCGAGCCGCTTCATCCGGCCTCCGGACGCATGGTCGGGAACAGGATGACGTCGCGCAGCGTGCGCTGCCCCGTGAGCAGCATGGTGAGGCGGTCCACACCGATGCCCACGCCGCCGGTGGGCGGCAGCCCGTATTCGAGGGCCCGGATGTAGTCCTCGTCCAGGACCTGGGCCTCGTCATCGCCCTGCGCCCGGAGTCTGCCCTGCGCCTCGAAACGCTCGCGCTGGTCGATCGGGTCGTTCAGCTCGCTGAACGCGTTGGCGATCTCCGTGCCCATGACGTACAGCTCGAACCGTTCCACCAGGTCCGGGTCACCGCGTTTCGGCTTGGCGAGCGGCGACAGCTCCCGCGGATGATCCATGATGAACACCGGGCCATCGAGGTGCGGCTCGACCAGGTGCTTGAACAGCTCGTCCAGCAGCTTTGGCCGCGTCAGCGAGCCGGCGCCGTCCACACCCAGGTCGTGTGCGGCTCGCCTGAGCTCGTCTTCCGTCGCGGCGCGCGCGTCCAGGCCGCGCTCCTGCAGTGCTGCGAAGAACCCGAGCCGGGCGAACGGCGGGCGCATGGAGAGTTCGCGACCGTCGACCTGGATCGTGTGGCCGCCCGTCACATCCTGTACCACGCGGGCCAGCATTTCCTCGACCCGCTCCATCATGTCCTCGTAGTCGGCAAAAGCTTCGTAGAACTCGAGCATCGTGAATTCCGGGTTGTGGAACCGGTCGATGCCTTCGTTGCGGAAGTCCTTGCTGACCTCGTAGACGCGCTCCAGCCCCCCGACGATCAGCCGCTTCAGATACAGCTCATCGGCGATGCGCAGGAAGAGCGGGATGTCGAGCGCGTTGTGGTGCGTGACGAACGGGCGCGCGGACGCACCGCCGTACAGGGGCTGCAGGACGGGTGTCTCGACTTCGATGTAGTCGCGTTCGTCGAGGAACCGGCGCAGGCTCGAGACGATGCGGGCGCGGCGCACGAAAACGTCCCGAACATCCGGGTTCACGGCCAGGTCCGCGTAGCGCTGGCGGTAGCGCTGCTCGATGTCGGCGAATCCGCCGTGCACGACCCGCGCGCCGGTGTCCGCGTCCTCCTCGGCCTTGCCCCAGGGCAGCGGCCGGAGCGACTTGGCGAGCAGCGTCACGGCCGCGACGCGCACGGTCACCTCTCCGCTGCGCGTCCGCATCGTCCTGCCTTCGACGCCGATCCAGTCCCCGACATCGAGCAGGCCGAGGAGTTCCCAGCCGTCCGGACCCAGGTCATCGATGCGCAGGTAGAGCTGCAGCCGGCCGGTCCGATCCGTGATGTCACCGAAGCTGGTCTTGCCGTGACCGCGCATGGCGGACAGCCGCCCCGCAAGGCGCACCTGCGGGCCGAGGCCGGTCTCGTCGAGTGCGCCGGCCGATTCCGCCGTCTCGAACGTCAGGCGAGCGTCCGCCGCATGATGGGTAGGCCGGTACGAATAGGCGAACGGTTCGATGCCGCGCTCGCGCAGCGCGGCCAGCTTGTCGAGCCTCGCCTCCAGGACGTAGCCGCGGCGTTCTTCCATGAACGGGGGCGCGCCCGCTAGACGGCGCGGGCGCCGTAGCGCTTGAGGAACGCTTCGATGAACGGATCGATGCCGCCGTCCATCACGCGCTGCACGTCCGGGATCTTGAGTTCCGTCCTGTGGTCGGTGACCTGCGTGTACGGCTGGAAGACGTACGACCGGATCTGGTTGCCCCAGCCGATGTCCGTCTTCTCGGACTCGAGCTTCTGCCGTTCCTCCTCGCGGCGATCCAGCTCGCGCTGGTAGAGCGCAGCCTTCAACATCTTCATCGCCGTGGCCTTGTTCTGGAACTGGCTGCGTTCCTGCTGGCACGAGACCACGATGCCGCTCGGTTCGTGCGTGATGCGCACCGCTGAGCTGGTCTTGTTCACGTGCTGGCCGCCCGCCCCCGATGCGCGGAACGTGTCGATGCGCAGGTCCTTGTCCTCGATCTCGATGTCGATCGTGTCGTCGACCACCGGGTACACGAAGACGCTGGCGAACGAGGTGTGCCGCCGCTTCTGCGCATCGAAAGGCGAGATGCGGACGAGCCGGTGCACGCCTTTCTCCGCCTTGACGTAGCCGTAGGCGTACCGTCCGCGGATCTCCAGGGTCGCGCTCTTGATGCCGGCCTCCTCGCCGGGCTGCTCATCCAGCACGATGACCTCGTAGTCGTGCGCGCTGGCCCAGCGGGCGTACATGCGCACGAGCATCTCTGCCCAGTCCTGGGATTCCGTGCCGCCGGCGCCCGGATGGATCGTGACGATGGCGTCGCGTTCGTCGTCGGGGCCGCTGAGCATGGCGCGCAGCTCGAGCCGTTCGATCTCGAAGTTCAGCGTGGCGAGCTCGCCGTGCCACTCCTCGATCATCGTCTCGTCCTGGTCCTGCTCGGCCTCGAGCAGGGCGCCCAGTTCGGCGAGTTCCTTCATTTTGGCGGCGAGCGCGTCCCACGGCTCGACCCATGCCTTGAGCGACTGGGCCTCGGCGATCACCTCGCGCGCGGCATTGGGGTCGTCCCAGAAGCCGGGTTCGACCATGTGCGCATCGAGCGTCGCGATCCGCTGCCGCTTGATCGCGACGTCAAAGATAGCCTCCGAGCGCACCGAGGCGCTCTCGCGGATCGTCAAGAATGCCGTTCAACGCGAAGCTCATGACCGCGCGATCCTCCTCCAGCGAGTCGGGGCCGCCCTCGAACAGGACAGCCCCGCCGTATACCCCTCATGCGCCACGCGTTTCCCGCGGGTTCCCGTCACGCCTCCCGGGCGATCAGAAGACGCTTTCTCCCCGCGCGAGAATCTTGTTCAGGGCCTCGCGGAAGAAGGGCGTCGACTTGGCCAGCGGCAGCCCGACCTGCGCCACGTATTCCTCCCAGCTCTTCATGATTTCTTCGCGGAACTCGGTGCGCAGGGTTCCCTCGGCCAGACTGCGTTCGCGGCGGTCCGGGTGGTACGCCACGATGTCCGAAACGAGGGCCCGCGCCAGGCGCTCTGCCCGGGCATTGGGATCGCGAGCGCCGAACGGGGCCGGGCCACCACCCGCCGGGGCCGCGGCCGGCGGCGGCGGCGGTGGTGGTGCGGCCGGCGCGGCGGCGGGCGCGGGGGGCCGTTCGGCGGGCGCCTGCGCAACCGGCGGGCCGACGGGCGCGGGCGCCTCGGCCGGCGGCCGGACCGGGAACGTCGCACCGCAGCGGGCGCAGCGGGCACGCGCGCCGCCGGGTGGAATACGATCCGGATTCACCCGGAAAGTCGTCTGGCACTGCGGGCAGCGGATGTTCATGACTCAGCGATTGTGTCGAGCTCTTCCGTCGTCGTAATGCTGCGCCCGTAATATGGTGGAGTCTCGGCCGTGCGTCGATCCACCGCGTAGACCGATCCGGGCAGCTTCTTCGCGAAGGCCTTCATTTCCGTCGCCAGCTCGCTGACCCTGGCCGTGTGCTCGAAGGTCCGGTGTTCGTTCGTGACGACGCCGATCGACAGCGTCATCAGCGGGACCCACACGATGTTGCCGCGCCGGTCCCGGCCCAGGAAGTAGCCCGCCTGGCGATCTTCCTCCGTGTACTGGTAGGGAATGATCTCCTCGAAGATCTCGATGGCCTCCTCGCAGCACACCCGCATGTGGTCGAGGGGCACATTGAAGATGAAGTCGTCACCACCGATGTGGCCCACGAAACCGTCCGGACTGCGGCCGCGGACGACGTCTCGAAGGATGCGCGCCAGCACGCGGATCACCCGATCGCCTTCGTTGTAGCCGTACCGGTCGTTGAACTCCTTGAAATGGTCCAGATCTGCGTAGCAGACCGCGAAGGGCATCTGGCGACGCATGCGTGCCGCGATGTCGCGCTCGATCTGAATCGTGCCCGGGAGGCGGGTGGTGGGATGCACGCTCACATCGCGATCCGCCCGGTGCAGCAGCACGCGCAACCGCAGAATCTGCTCGCGCTCTTCCATGCCGCCGGTCAGCACCTCGTCTGCCCCGGCCTCCAGCCCGCTCAGGACGAGGTGCTCCCGGCCGGTCGGCGCGATCATCGCCACCGGCACGATGGCGCTGAACGGATCGCGCTTCAGCGAACGGACCGTTTGCAGGGCCGGTTCGTCCTCGGAAGTGTCCACGACGATCCCGCCGGGCAGCGTCCGGTTGACCAGGGATTCCACCTCGGCCGGGTCCGTCAGCGACAGTACATCCAGACCCTGGAGCTGCGCGAAGGCCAGCAGCACGGGCGGCACGGGCCGGCCGGCCGGAGAGAAGTAGACCAGGACCTTTCGTGAACTCATGCGATGCGGGAAGAAAGGACGGCCAGCGGCACGCGAAAAGAATAGCCGGCCATCGACCTAAGTGTCAATCACGCCGTCGCTTCGTTCGACGCCGCGAACCCGGTCGTCGCTCCGGGCGCGCGCGCGTCCCAATGGCCTCGGGCACGAAGTCGATGCGCCGCTGCTCGACGTCCACGGACGACAGGCGGACCCGGATCCGCTGGCCCAGCGCGAACCGGCGCCCGGTGCGCTCCCCTTTCAGCAGGAACCGTTCCTCCACCCACCGATAGTAGTCGTCGCCCAGGTTGCTGACGTGCACGAGCCCCTCCACGAAGTGCTCGTCGGGAAGCACGAAGAAGCCGAAGGGGCGGACGTCGCTGATCGTGCCCTCGAACACGTCACCGACATGCCGCTCCATGAAGCGGACTTTCTTGAGGTTGACGCTGTCCCGTTCCGCGGCCTGCGCCACGCGCTCGCGATCGCTCGCGTGCCGCGCGATCGTCGCGAGCTGTTCCAGAGGAACCGGAGACCTCCCCGCGGCCCGGTCCAGGAAGCCCGCACGCACGAGCCGGTGCACGACCAGATCGGGGTAGCGCCGGATCGGCGAAGTGAAGTGCGTGTAGCCATGCACCGCCAGCCCGAAATGGCCGACGTCCCGCTCGCTGTACCGCGCTGCCTTCATTGAGCGCAAGGCCAGCGTGGCGAACAGCCGACCGGCGACATCCGCCTCGACACCGGCCAGCAGACGCTGCAGCGAGCCCGGCGTCAGCGGGCCCTTTCCCGTCGGGTAGCCCATGGCGCGCGCCAGTTCGGCGAGCTCCGCAAGGCGAGTCTCGTCCGGCGGCTCATGCACGCGGTACAGGAACGGCAGACCGCTCCGCAGCGCCCGCTGGCCGACCGTCTCGTTGGCCAGCAGCATCAGGTCCTCCACGAGCCGATGGCTCTCGTGGCGAGGTGCTGAACGGATCGCGATGGGCTGCCCGGCGGCGTCGAGGAAGACGCGCGCTTCGGGCAGATCGAAATCGAGACTCCCGCGTGCCTCACGGCGGGCCCGCAGTCCGCGCGCGAACGCCGCGAGCCGGCGCAGCGCGTCATCGGTCTCGGCGTCGATCGAAGCGTCGCCATCGAGCACCGCCTGCGCTTCTTCGTACGTGAGCCGGTGCCGGCTCCGCACGATCGAGGGCGTGATCGTGGCCGACTGGACGGCCCCCGTCGAGTCCACACGGAACACAACGCTGACGGTGAGCCGATCCACGCCCGGCAGCAGCGAGCACAGGTCCGAGGACAGCGGCTCCGGGAGCATGGGGATCACGCCGTCGACGAGATACACGCTCGTCGCCCGTTCGCGGGCCTCCGCGTCGATGGGCCCGCCGGCCCCCACGTAGTGGGACACATCCGCGATGTGCACGCCCACCTCCGCGCTGCCGTCGGCGGCCGGGCGGAAGGAAAGCGCGTCGTCGTGGTCGCGCGCGTCGGACGGGTCGATCGTGAAGACGAGCACGCTGCGGAAATCGGTGCGGCCGGCCTGCTGCTCGGCGGGAATGCCTCGCGCCCGCAGCCGTTCGGCCTCCTCCACGGCCGCCGCCGCGAACTCCGTCGGCAGTTCGTGCCCGTGGACGATGGCCAGCACGTCCACGCCCGGCGCGTCCGCCGGCCCGAGAACCCGCTCGATGACGCCGCTCGGGCCGCGTCGGGCATCCCCCCAGTCCGTCACCCGCACCACCACCACGTCACCCTCGGCAGCCGGGCCTGCCTCGCTGCCTGCGGCAAGGACGTGGCGGGTCAGGGCCGGATCCTCAGGCACGACCCAGCCGAGCACACCCTCGTCCGTCGCCCCCGTCGATGACGCCGGACCCGCCTTCCCGTCCCTGCGGCGGGTCGGTTGGCGGCCCACCGCCGGGCGGTGCAGGCGGCCCACGATCGTGCGACGGCCCCGCTCCAGCACGCGGACCACACTGCCCTCGGGACGGCCGCCCCGGCCCACGCCTTCCAGCCGCGCGACGACGCGGTCCCCATCGACGGCAGACCCGAGGTCACCAGAGCGCACGAACACGTCCTGCCCGCCGTCTTCCGGGACGACGTAGCCGCCACCCGAGGCGCGCCGCACCGCTTTCAGTCGGCCGACCACGAGGCGGAGCCTGCCGGGCACGGCAAAGCGCCGGCCGCGTCCGCGGTAGAGGGTCCCTGCTTCGACGAGTTCGCGCAGCACGCGTTGCAGCGCCCGGCGATCCGCCCTGCGGATGCCCAGGCCCTCCGCGATCTCGCGGATCTGCACCGGCCGGTCCGCCTGCTCCACCCAGGCCAGCACGCGGTCGGCCGTCAATGGCCCGCCCTGGCCTGCCCTACCAGTGGACACGCACCGCCGCCTTCCAGCGCAGGCCGGACGCATCCGCGTCCAGCCCGCTCCCCAGCCGGAGTTGCAGCCCCGCCCGGGCCTGCAGCCTGGCCAGCACGAGCGCGTCGATGGCGCTCACGACGTGGTTCGCCACGATCACACCCAGCAGCCGGGTGGCGGTGCGCTGGGCCGCATCGCTCGCCCGGATCAGTTCGTTGAAGACCTGTTGCTCGAGCTCACTGTCTCCCCAGGCCCAGGCGAACGAACCGGGGATCGCGTTGCGCACGTAGTAGTCGAGCGCCCGCTGATACTCGATCGTGCCCGGCGGATAGAAGCCACCCGATGGGATGAACAGCGATCGGGCGAGCAGCCACTTGTCCCCGTTGAACGTCGTCGGATCGGTCTCGGGCTGGATGCCGGGCTGTCGAGGATCGGCATCGAAGGCGCCGCTCGCGGCGAAGTGCGCCATCGCTTCGTAGTAATCGAACACGGTATCGCGGCGCACGCCGGTGCTGATGCGGCGTGCCACGGACCACGCCAGATCCTTGTAGAGGCGTTCCCGCGACCGTGCCTCACCGCGCCGATCCAGATACGAGACCCATGCCCACGCCTCGACGACCGCGTACGGCACCCACCGCTCGGCGCCCAGCATGAGTTGACCGGTTCCCGGCAGAAGTGCGGAGGCCGCCAGCGCCAGTCCGGGCAGCCGGTGCAAGGGGTCTCCGTCCTGGGTCAGGTCCGCGAGGGGCAGCGCAGGGCCCGGCCGTAACGGGTCGCTGGACCGGGGGGCAACCTGGGCATCCGCCGGGCCGGCGCAGGCCGCCAGCGCACAGCCCAGCAGCGCGCGGAGCGCCCAGACCCGTGACCCGCTCATGCGCCCGTCAGAAGCGGATGCCGAACGTGACCTGGAGCGGTTCGGAATCGTCGATGGGGGAGGAGACGAACGACTTCGAGACGCCGATCTGGAAGCGGTCGTAGACCAGGCCGACGCCCACTGCGGCGCCACCGGTGAGACCGGCGCCCCCCGCATAGCCCAGCCAGAGGAACATCGTTTCCTCCAGCGAGAGTTCGGCACCCACGTTGATCTGGCTCTGTGACCGGTTTCGCGGATTGGCGAGCACGTCCACGACGAGCCAGGCCGTCACCGTCGTGTCGGCGGCGAAATGGTGGGCCAGCTCGTAGGCGCTCCCGATACGTACGCGCGTCGGCATCGGTGACGCCTGTCCCGCATTGATCACCTGCAACGGGAATCCAAGGTGCACGACCGACGCGCCCAGCTCGAGCGACTCGATGCGCGGCGGCTTGACCTGCACGCCCAGATCCACACCGTGCGTCGTCGCGGAGAAACCCTCGACGCCGCAGAACCCGCGACAGTCCTGGCGGAACTGATACAGCTTGTAGTTCACGCCCGCGTTGATCCCGGTCATGACGCGCGTCGCGTACGTCGCCGTCAGAATCTGTTCCAGCACGCCGATCCTGCCCGTGGGGTTGCCATTCGGATCCCGCGCATCCTGTTCGCCGTGATCCACCAGCCGGTAACTCAGTGCGAACGAACCCGCCACCTCGGATCGCACCAGCAGTGTGAAGGTATTGGACTGCTCGAGTGACGTTCGTGTGTTGTGCACCAGAAACTCGTCGTCCGGCACGTCCGCCAGCGTTGCGGGATTCGCGAAGAGCGACGCCGGCGACGTGCGCGCCGTGATCGCGTCCCCCAGACCCAGCGCGCGCGCGCCGACCGAGAACAGCAGCGGCAGACAGCACTCGGTCGCGGGCACCGGGTTCGAGGTGCCCTGTGCCAGCAGCGGCGCGTGCGCCAGTACACTCACGACACACGCCAGGACACCCGTTGCCCGATGCCGGCCCCGCGACACCCCGCACCCGTCGTCCGTGTCTCCGCGGTCAGAGCGGTTTGGCCTCATCCACCAGCATGATGGGGATGTCGTCACGCACTTCGTAGCGCAACCTGCACGCGTGGCAGACCAGCTCGTTGTCGCGTTCCCGGTATTCCAGCTCGCCCTTGCACTTCGGACAGACCAGGATGTCCCTCATTTCCTTGTCGAGCATCTCCGCCTCGCGTACGCGTTCAGACTTCCCCGCCGGCCTCTGATGGGACCGGGTATCCAAGGTACTTCAATGTGGCCGGCTTGCGTCGCCAGCCTGCCAGCGTCTTGACCCAGAGATCGAGATAGACGTGCGTTCCCGTGAACGCCTCGACCTTTTCCCGTGCCAGGACGCCCAGCTCCTTCAGCCGGCTCCCGCCGGCGCCGATCAGGATCCCCTTCTGGCTGCTCCGCTCCACGTAGATCACCGCCCGAATGTAGATCGGCTCCTCGCTCTCTCGATACGTCTCGACCCGGACGGCCGTCGCGTAGGGAATCTCCTGCTCGTACAACTCGAACACGGCCTCCCGGATCAGCTCGCCGACGAAGAAGCGCACGGGCTGTACGGCCAGATCGTCCTCGGGATACAGGAACGGCCCCGCGGGCAGCCGCTCCCGCACACGCTCGAGCAGCGTGTCCAGCCCCTGCCCTTCCGCCGCAGAAACGTACAGGGCCTCGGTCCTCAGAGCGGCGGCCGCCCACATCTCGTGGGCGCGCAGCGCATCCGAGCGCCCTGCGTCGATCTTGCTGATCGCCACGACCACGGCAGGCCCTCGCTCAGCCAGAGCCGCCGTGACTTCCGCCGCCGGCACGTCGCCCGGGCGCGTCGCGTCCAGCAGGAGCAGCACGACGTCCGCATCTGCCAGAGCCGTGCCCGCCTCCATCAGCATGGCCCGGTGCAACAGATACTGCGGCTCCACCAGGCCGGGCGTGTCCACGAAGATGATCTGGGTGTCCGCCGCAGTCAGGATCCCTCGCACCGACTCGCGCGTCGTCTGCGGCCGCGCGGTCACGATGCTCAGCTTCTCGCCAAGCAGCGCATTCAGCAGCGTCGACTTGCCCGCGTTCGGACGGCCGACCAGCGCGACGGTGCCGCACCGCGTGACCGCAACTTCGCCTGCCTCTTCGATTTGCATGGCCCCGCCGAATATGCGTGTGCCGGCTTCCCGGACGCAACGCGTCGACCGGACAGCGAGAGCCCGAAACGACGACGCCCCGGCTCCGCTTCGAGCGGAACCGGGGCGTCCTCATGCAGGCCGGCGACGACGTACTCTCCCACCTGGATTCCCAGGCAGTACCATCCGCGCGGCGAGGCTTAACGACCGTGTTCGGGATGGGAACGGGTGTGGCCCTCGCGCCATTGCCGCCGGCCATGTCCGTGCCGACGATACGGGTCAGGGGAAGTGCGATGCGCGGCGGATCCCAGCGATGAGCGGCCGCCATCCGGAATGCCGGACTGGCCAAGCCTCTCGGGCGATTAGTACGGCTCGGCTGAGGCGGTTGCCCGCCTTGCACCTGCCGCCTATCAACGTCCTCGTCTCGAACGGCCCTTCGGAGGGCTTGCGCCCTGGGAGCGCTCGTCTTGGGGGGGGCTTCCCGCTTAGATGCTTTCAGCGGTTCTCCCGTCCGAACATAGCTACCCGGCGCTGCCCCTGGCGGAACAGCCGGTACACCAGAGGTTCGTCCGTCCCGGTCCTCTCGTACTAGGGACGGCTCCCCGCAATGCTCCTGCGCCCGCGACGGATACAGACCGAACTGTCTCACGACGTTCTGAACCCAGCTCACGTACCGCTTTAACCGGCGAACAGCCGGACCCTTGGGACCTTCTCCGGCCCCGGGATGCGATGAGCCGACATCGAGGTGCCAAACCGCCCCGTCGATGTGAACTCTCGGGGGCGATAAGCCTGTTATCCCCAGCGTACCTTTTATCCGTTGAGCGATGGCCCTTCCACTCAGAACCACCGGATCACTAAGGCCTTCTTTCGAATCTGATCGACCCGTCGGTCTCGCAGTCAGGCTCCCTTCTGCCTTTGCACTCGTCGCGCGATTGCCGACCGCGCTGAGGGAACCATAGCGCGCCTCCGTTACACTTTGGGAGGCGACCGCCCCAGTCAAACTGCCCGCCTGCCGGGGTCCCAGCCCGGGCTTCACCGGGCTTGGTTAGGGTTTCCACGTCACGAGGGTGGTATTTCACCATTGGCTCCAGAACCCCCGGAGGGGCTCTTTCACAGCCTCCCACCTATCCTACGCACGCAGCGCAAAAACACAGCGGCAGGTTGCAGTAAAGGTGCATGGGGTCTTTTTGTCCTGTCGCGGGTAATCGGTATCCTCACCGATACTCCAATTTCGCCGAGCCCATGGAGGAGACAGCGCCCAAGTCGTTACGCCATTCGTGCAGGTCGGAACTTACCCGACAAGGAATTTCGCTACCTTAGGACCGTTATAGTTACGGCCGCCGTTTACCGGGGCTTCGGTTCAAAGCTTCGCCTTCCGAAGAAAGCTGACCTCTCCCCTTAACCTTCCGGCACCGGGCAGGCGTCAGTGCCTATACGGCGTCTCATCGACTTTGCAGGCACCTGTGTTTTTGCTAAACAGTCGCTTGGGCCGATTCTCTGCGGCCTCCTTCCCCTCTCTGTCGCAAGGACAGATCAAGTACCGAAGGCACCCCTTCTCCCGAAGTTACGGGGTCATGTTGCCGAGTTCCTTCTCCATGGATCACTCGAGCACCTTAGGCTTCTCGCCTCGCCTACCTGTGTCGGTTTGCGGTACGGTCGGAAGGAGGCACTCCCATCCGAGGCTTTTCCTGGCGGCATGCATCGGGAACCCTTGGCGGTGGTCCGAAGACCCCGCACTCGGCGTCCGGTCTCACCTGAAGGGCGGTGTTTTATTCCCGCCCCAGACTACTCCGTTGCATCGGGACTCCAACCCCCGACGGCTCCTCTGCTTCCGCGTCCCCCCTGATGGTCGAACGCACCTCTTCCGGCACGGGAATCTTGACCCGTTTCCCATCGCCTACGCCTCTCGGCCTCGGCTTAGGGGCCGGCTAACCCGGAGCGGATGACCCTGGCTCCGGAACCCTTAGGCTTTCGGTGTGGGGGATCCTCCCCCCCATTCGCGCGTACTCATTCCGGCATCTTCACTCGTGAGCACTCCAGAGCCCCTTCCAGAACCCCTTCACTGCACTCACGACGCTCTCCTACCGCCAGAAGTCAGGACGAATCCTGCTTCTGACCCGTGGCTTCGGTGACGGACTTAGTCCCGACCATTTTCGGCGCAAATCCACTCGACTGGTGAGCTATTACGCACTCTTTAAAGGAATGGCTGCTTCTAAGCCAACCTCCCAGCTGTCTGAGCGGATTCACATCCTTTGTTGTCCACTGAGTCCGTACTCCGGGACCTTAGCCGACGATCTGGGTTCTTACCCTCTCGCGCACGCACATTATCGCACGTGCCCTGTCTCCCCGGGTCCATGCGTCAGGTATTCGGAGTTTGCTTGGAGTCGGTAGGCGGTGAAACCCCCTCGTCCATGCAGTGCTCTACCCCCTGCGCACATTTCCGGAGGCCATACCTAAATATGTTTCGGAGAGAACCAGCTATCTCCCAGTTTGATTGGCCTTTCACCCCTATCCACAGCTCATCCGAGCGGTTTTCAACCCACAACGGTCCGGCCCTCCACTCGGCTTTACCCGAGCTTCAGCCTGGCCATGGATAGATCACTGAGGTTTCGGGTCTGCCCCCACGGACTGATTCGCCCATTTCAGACTCGCTTTCGCTCCGGCTCCGGCGCTGAACGCCTTAGCCTCGCCCGCGAGGAGCAACTCGCCGGATCATAATGCAAAAGGCACGCAGTCACCCCGCCCACCCCCGAAGGGACGGACTGAGGCTCCTACCGCTTGTAGGCACACGGTTTCAGGTTCTTTTTCACTCGCCTCCCGGCGTTCTTTTCACCTTTCCCTCACGGTACTCGTTCACTATCGGTCGCGGGCGAGTATTTAGCCTTGGAGGGTGGTCCCCCCGGATTCAGCCAGGGCTCCTCGGTGCCCCCGGCCTACTCGGGTACCGGTGTCATCGCATCGTAGTCGCTTCGCCTACAGGGCTCTCACCTGCTCCGGCGGGCCGTTCCAGGCCGCTTCGACTCACCACTACGATCCGACGGGATATCCCCACACCGGCCCCACAACCCCGCAGGGTCGAAACCCCGCGGTTTGGGCTGCTCCCCTTTCGCTCGCCGCTACTCGGGGAATCTCGTTTGATTTCTGTTCCTGCAGGTACTTAGATGTTTCAGTTCCCTGCGTTGGCCCTCTCCTTTCGGAGAGTGACGGGTCATGACACCCGCCGGGTTGCCCCATTCGGACATCCAGGGATCAACGGATGCGTGCTCCTCCCCCTGGCTTTTCGCAGCTTGCCACGTCCTTCCTCGCCTGCCCGCGCCTAGGCATCCCCCGTGCGCCCTTACTGCGCTTGGCCTGTTCCCCTGTGTCCTCTCGAACCATAGCCCCCAAAAGAGCCACACTCCGCAAGAACTCAAAAGACCGGCCCACCACACACGTATCGCCTTCCAGCGCTCGTCTCTCGACGTCTTCCACCCAACCCAAATTGTCAATCAGCGTGTCGTCGCTTTTCGCGACGAGCAAGGGAAGCTAATCGGGTTCGATTCGAGTCGTCAAGGGTACGCGTGTTGTGCCGAGTCAGCGCGTGCCGGTGGCTGCCAAAGCACGCCTTTCCGGCCACCATCGCAACAGTAGAATGTGTGCTTCATGCTACCCGTCGCGTTGGCGATCCTGCTGCTCGTCGCGCCGCAACCCCCACCGGCTTCAGCGCGCGCACGTGCCACGGTGAGGATCGCGGTGCACGCCGTCGAGGGAGACTCGGTGGAGCCGGTTCGTCGTCGCTGGCGCGCGGTGCGGGGCGAAGGAGAGCGACAGGCGCGGCTGGGTCTCGCGACGTTGGACCGGCTGACGTACCGGTACGGAGAAGCGGACCGGTCGTACGGCGCGCTGGTCCGCGATCCTGAGGCGGGTGTCTACGCGACGTATGCGTGGATCGGGCGGGCGGCCGGACAACTCGTTCGCTGGAATGTCGACTCGGCGACGGTGGCGTTGCGTCATGCGGTCGACCGTTCCCGTGCAACGGGCGATGTGCTGGCCGAAGCGGAGGCCCTCGTCGGCCTGGCCGCCATCGCGTCGCGCACGGCGAGGGTGGATTCGGCGGCGCGTCTACTGGCACGCGCCGACTCGTTCGCGGGCGGAGCAACGGAGTCCTGGCTCGCGGATCAGGTTCGCTGCTCGCGGGCGGCGGCACTGCGCGGCTTCGCCGTGGAGCGGGCGGATTCGCTGCTCGGCGTGGTTTTCCGGGGTGGCCGCGTTCCGGCGGAACGGCGGACACAAGGCTACTGTCTGCTGGTCCTCGCGCAGGTCAGTGAAGTCCGGGGGCAACAGTCGCGTGCGGCGGCAACGATCCTCGAGGCCATCGACACATTGCGACGCTCAGGCGACCAGTACGCGCTCGCCTCCGCGCTTCAGTTCGCCGCGTATCACGGAAGCGCCTACAGCCTGAGTTTGCATCAGGGCCGAATCCACGCGCGGGAAGCCCTCGTGCTCGCCCGTGCGGTCGGCAGTCCGGTCATCGAAGCCTGGGCTTCGCTCAATCTCGCGCAGATCGCGGCGCGGGTCTCGGATGCGACCTCCGCACGGCGGCACACGGAGGACGCGAGGCTCATCTTCGAGCGCATCGGCGATCGGACCGGGCGCGCGGCCGCACTCGTCGTCGACGCGGATGCGTTCCTGGCGGCCGGACGCTACACCGCGGCGGAGCAGGCGTACACGCTGGCGGCCGCGCTGCACGACTCGCTGGGATCGCGCGCGTATCTCCCCTATCTGCTGTTCAACCGATCGACGGCCGCTCGGGCGGCGGGACGCTTGCAGGTATCGGAGCAGCTGCTCGATCAGGCCGTCGATCTGGCGTCGGGGCTGGGTCTACGCGGCTACGCGGTGGACCAGCTGTACGCGCGCGGTGTGTTACATCTGCAACGCGCGGACCTGAACCGTGCCATTGCGAGCCTGGTGGACTACCTCGGCCGCATGGATCAGAGCAGCCGACACTACCGCCTCGAGGGCGAATTGCGCCTCGCCGAAGCGTACGCGCGCGCGAACCGGTTGGATGATGCCGAACGCAGCATGGAGCGTGCGTTCGGGCACCTCAGTGGTGTCCGGGCGTTGGCGACGGGTCGCGAAGCCCTGGTCGCCGCGCTGCAAACGCGTCGGCTCGACGGCGATCCCGACCTGGGTATCGCGACGTTGGTTTCTCTGTTCGCACGAGGCGGCCGCGTCGAGACGGCCTTTCGCGTAGCCGAGGCGCAGCGGGCGCATTACCTGGCCACGCGATTCCTCCGCCGCCATGCGTTGGCCGCGCCTGCGGGCGGGACGGACAAGCGGAACTCCGCCGATCGTTTCGGCGATGTCCCGGTCGTCTCTGACGTGCGCGCTGCCTTGCCGGATTCCACTGCCCTGTTGCTCTACGTAACGGGCGCCGGCGGCGAGCCCACAACGGCATTCGTCGTGACGCGATCGCAGCTTGACGCGATCACGCTGGCTCCGGTAGACGGCCTTGCAGCGGACATCCAGCGCTTCACAGCGGCGCTGGAAGCGGGCGTACCTGCGCGGGGCCTTGCCCGCCGACTCGGCGAGGCGATCCTGAGTCCGGCGCTGGCTGCGCTGCCACGCGGAGTCTCCCGTCTCATGATTTCGCCCGATGGACCGCTGCACCGGCTCCCGTTCGACGCGCTCGAGCTTGGCGACGGGCGTCGGCTCCTGGAACGATACACGACCAGTCTGATTCCCTCGGCGCGGCTGGCGATCGCGGCGAGCCGCCTTGCGAGATCGCCGCCGCGAGCCCGCGCGGTCATCGTGGGGGATCCTCGGCCCGATGCGTCGCTGGGATTGTCGGCGCTCCCGGCCTCGAGAGATGAGGCTTCCGTCGTCGCTCGCTCCGTATTCGATGGCGCGGTACTCACGGGACGCGACGCGACCGTGGCGGCGTTTCGCGCCCAGGACTGGGGCAATGTCGGCCTGCTGCATCTGGCAATGCACGCGCGGGTCGAGGATGGCGGGTTGTTGAGCAGCGCGTTGTACTTCACGCCGGCCGGCTCCAGTGACGGGCGGTTGGGCGTCGACGAGATCTCGGCGTTGCCGCTCGATGTCGAGCTCGTCGTGCTGTCGGCGTGTCGGACGTTGGGCGGCCCGATCGTGCTGGGCGAAGGCGTGCAGGGACTCACGGCGCCGTTCCTCGAAGCGGGCGCACGAACCGTGGTCGCGACGTACTGGCCGATCGGCGATCGATCGATCCTGCCATTGGTGACGAGCTTCTATGAAGGAATGCGCCGAGGCCAGTCCGCGGTGCTCGCCTTGCGTGAGGCGAAGTTGCGTGCCCTGCGGGAAGACGGCTCTGCCGCGGTCTGGGCCGCGTTCGCGCTCACCGGAGATCCGGAAGCCCGGCCGTTGCTCCGTCCACTCACGGATCGGAGACGCGAGCGCGACGCGGATTGGCGCGCCGCTCCGACCCACCCTCGAGCAGGGCGGTAACCCACCAGACGTAATCGCGTCCGGACACGAGTCGCGTATCGGGTGGGAGAACGAACGTCGTGTCGCGCGTGATCGCGCGGGCGACCACATCCGCATCTTCGTCGACCAGCTCGAAACGGTAGGAAACGGCCTGTGGGAACGCGTGCCAGACGAAGCGCGAGCCGGCCTGGACGCGCGCACCGATTGCGGGCTGGATCAGTTGCGGATCGGCCGTCTGCGAGCGAAGGACGTCCGCGGGCGGCAGTGACCATTGCCGCACGACCAGGCCACCGGCGATCAATGTGAGGACCGCGGCCGCCGCGGCAAGCCAAGCGCTGCTCCGCCAGGTCGGCGTCGCCGGCCGCTCCCGGGCGAGGTCGGCGAAGAACTGGAACTCGGCAGCCGTGTCCGGATGCGCGAGGACACGGTCGAGCAAATAAGCGCGGTCGCGACCCGCGTACCGACCTTCGGCGAGCGCCTGCACGAGTTCGACCGGCACGTCCGGCGACGAATCGGCGGAACGTCGCGACAGCAAGCGCGCGTAGACCTGCTTCCAGTCGTTCTCGTTCATTCTGCCGAACTCTCCCGATGCAGTGCCTCACGGAGGTCATCCAACCCGCGGTAGAGCTGGTTACGAGCGCGCGTTCCGGTCCAGCCCATGATGCGGCCGATCTCGTCGAGGTGCCGGCCCATGAGATGCAGGCGGACGGCGGGCCGGCGTGATTCGGGAACGCGGGCCAGGGCCCGCTCGAGTGCGGCCAGCACACGCTCCTCATCCTCGACGCCCGCCATCGCCGCCACTTCGCCCAGCTGATCGATAGGCACGCGCTGCGGTGGATGCTCGCGTCGCCTCCTCCGCACGATGTCGACGGCGGCAGACATTGCCGCGCGATAGACGTATCCGGGCGTGAGCTGGGCGGGCGTCTTGCCCCGTCCTTCGAACGCGCGCCAAAGCCGCACACGCACGTCCTGCGCGACTTCCTCGAAGTCGGGTCCCATCAGGCCGTACTTCATGGCCGCCCCGCGGATCTGGCGGTCCCAGCGGCGGACGAGATCCTCGATGATCTCGGACGCGTCTCGGCCCGGGCCGGCCGGGGCCGCATCGCCACCACTTTCCAGAACCATGACCCGTAACATACGGATCGTGTCCGGCGCTCAGGAAGCAGGGGGCTGCCCATCGACAAACCGAAACGAGCGCCAACGGCTGCGGCCCACGACGTCGCCGTCCGCATCGAGTGCGACGACACGCCAGCGGAGCGGGCGTCCGGATGCACGTTCGGCCAGCCACGGCGGCGTTCGGTATCGCGCGACACCGACTGGCGTGTACGCTTCGAGCACGGACGCATCGTCGTACGTCACGACTTCCAGACGGTGGAACAGGGCCCTGGGCGAAGGCACCCAGTGGAACTCGACGACGCCGCTCGCCAGCTGAGCGTCGTCGGCCGGTTCGAGCGGCGAGGGCACACTGCTGCCGAGGGTCGAAGCGAGGGCACTGCTGCCACTGCCGACGACGTACCGCAATGCGGGCAGGGGGAACCCGGCGACGGCGCCGTTGTGCAGCAGGCCGCCCGACCCACCGGCGGCAACCGGATTGGAATCGCCTTCCTTGTCGTCGGATGCCTCGACGCGCAGCAGAATCAGATACGTCCCGGCAAGCGCGGTGGGCAGGGCTTCCGGATCGGGGCCGGGCAGCGTGACCCGGCCAGCGGGCGGAAGAAATACGTTGAACCGTGCGAGCTCGCCGTACCGGCGCTGCGTGCCGCGCTCTTCGGGTGTCAGCGTCGCCTCGGTCAGCAGGTCCCGTGTGTCCGGGAGCGGCTCGCCGGGCCGAACCACCTCCCACCGACCCTTCAAGCGACCGGTCCCCGTGTAGTTAAGGGTCGCCCCGAAACGGGGCGGGACCTCTCCGGAAGCGATGTGCAGAACCGGCGTCTCGACGTCGAACGTGATCGTCACTGCGGTCAGCGACAGAGGCGAGCGCGCGCCGCCGCCGGTCGGCCGGCAGGTCACGGCGACGTATTCGTCCGGTCCACCGGTCGTGCTGACGAAACGACGCACGTAGAAGAACGTGGCCGGCTCGGAGCCAGCGGCGAGATACGCGCGCCGCGCGACCGAGGGCGGAACGGACATGATGTCGGAGAACGTGCCCGCGCTTCCGAGCCGTGACGGTCCGAGACCCGCGGGCAGTTGACCGAATAACGATCGCGGGTCGCACTTCACTCCAAGGTCCGGCGTAGCCGGCATCAGCTCGCCACACCAGGAGGCCTCTGCCGGAACTTGGTTGCGCAAACCACCGAAGGTGAGGAATACCGTCGTCGCTCCCTGGACGTTGATGGCGGCACCAGTCGGATTGACGCGGATCTGCGCAATTGCGGACCGCGCGTCAGTCACGAGCAGCGAAGCCGTGACCAGGATGGCGACGCTGAAGGGGAGGCTGGTGCTGCGACGCCAATCGACTCGCATCAGACGAGTTCCGTGCTGGCTCAAAAGAGCGTGAGAGTGATACCAGTATGGAGCGCCCAACTGCGTCGCTCGTCGTTCGGCCCGAGCAGACTCGCGTTTGTCCCGACGGTGCGCGTGTACCGTAAGAAGACCTGCCCACCCTGCGCCTGGGATGCGCGGTTCAGTGGTGAAGCCACGCGCTGGGACAACTCGAACCGAAGCTCGGTGTTCGTCAAGCGACTCGTGCGTGGCGAGTCGGTCATGCTCGTCCTGGTGAAGCCGCTTCCCAGCACGGTCGACCCGTTCGGGCGCCAGGTCCCGTGGGCGCCGATCCGCCGCGTCGTCGTCCGCTGATCGAACTCGCGGTTTTCGGCACGCTCCACGGCGGCGTCAGCGCTCAGGTCGATCCGGGGCTTCGGCGTGATGCCCACCGAAACCGTGACGACCTCGTTCACGAGATCCGCCGCGGCGCGATCTCTCTGGCGGTTGTCCTGCTTGGAGCGGTTGAGCTGCGCGCCGGCGCGCCACACGGGGCCAGTCATCTGAACGGTGAGTGTTTGATTCACGGCGACCTGATCGGGCAGGAAATGCGCCGGGAACCCTTCGGCGGCGCCATCCGCGAACTGGTGCGTGCGGGATAGACCCCAGGACACCATGGGCAGCCAGGCAGGGGCGCCGGCGCCGAACGCGGCCGCGACGGGCAGCGCGATGCTCGCATTCGTCACGCGTGTGCGAGTCTTGAGGATGCCTATGACATCGTCGAGGTTGTCGCTGGCCCGGCCGAGGCCGAGCTGTGCGGAAAGAGCGCCGACCCCACCATTCAGCTCGATCGCGTTCTGCTCGATGTCCGCGCGCGGTGCTTGCAAAGCCACACTGCGATAGAGGGGCGCGATCCGCTCGTGTCTCAGCGTGAGGGCGAGACGGGATGACCCGGCATGCGACGGGCGCACGGACCGTAACACATCGAGTGTCAGATCGACGTGATGGGCGTTGCGACTCAGGGTCGGCAGCGGCGTCAGCAGCGAGTCGGCGCCCAGCCGTCCGTTCGGCGGGTTGACGAAGCGACTGCGCGCGAAGGCCGCTTCCACCCGCAGCCGCTGACGCGGATCCTGTGCCAGCAGTCGAAACCCGGCACCGCGGCTTCGCTCCGCATCCGTGATGGCCGCCTGGTTGAAGCCCGTGCCGGGCTGCACGGACCCGCTCAACAGCATCGCCTCGATCTGCACGAGGCCGGGCCGGCTCGGCACGACCTCCAGTCCGAGCGTGCTCGTCAGCAGCCGGTGGTCGGGGCGGGTCGGGCCCAACGGATTGGTCCAGCCCACGATGCTCGTACCGTTCAGGGCGGCAACGGCCAGCCGGGTCGCGCCGACGCGCAATGCGCCCGCTACGCCGCGACTCGGCATCGCATTCAGAAGAAACCGATTCGATCCGAATGTGTGGTGGCCGAGCGTAACTTCGAATCGACCCCCGTCGACGGCGATCAGGTAGTCGGCCAGGTCGAGCTTCGGTGCTTCGTTCTGCAGCTCGCCGAACCGCAACGTCTCCTGGCGATTCGAGGTGCCGAGGATGTTCCACTGGGAGCGCACCGACCAACCATCGCGCCGATGCGTCGAGCGCAGCCCGAGGTTGACGGCGATGTCCTGGAACCGTTCCCGCGCGGGCCGGTTCGACTCGGGCGCGTGCCCCTCGGCGACCTGGCCCTTGTTGTTGACGGCCGCGTGTGGCTCGAGGGTCGCCTCCTCGAACCCGGCCCAGGCGCGGACACGCAGCGGCGTTCGCGAAAGCACCGCCCACTGCTCGTCTGCCGAAACCGCGTAGAGCGTCAACTCGGACTCGCCGGCAGGCAGATCGATCCCTGTCGCTCGTTTGCGAACGACTTCACCGCGGATCTCGAAAAGAGCCGTCGCATCGATGCCGCCGATGAAGACGGCCAGCCGACCGTCGGCGTCCGTCGGCGGACGATTGAGCCGCAGCTCGACCCGCTCACTCCGCCCGACCCAACTCGTCGGATCGAAGCCTGGCGTGACGGTGAGCGGTTCCTGCGCCGCAGCGGGCCGCGCCGGCGCCAGCAGCAGCGCTGCAATCACCAGGACGGTCCTGCACGTCGGGGACATGGATCCTCAACGAATGGTACCGGTTCCCGTACCGGCCGCGATGGTGGCGTTGCTGCTCGCCGACAGGACGACCGTGAAGGTCTCGGCCCCTTCGTTCACTTCGAAGTCGACGCAGATCGGAATGGTGATGGTCTGCGTCCGGGGCGACGTGGGCGGATTCGTGGGCGTGAAGGTCAGCGTGCCCGTCCGTCCCAGGAAGTCACCGGGCCGCAGCGTGCCGAAGCCGACACGACAGGTGGAACCCTGAACGGCGGTGCCTCCACTCGACGCGTAATTGACCGTGACGGTCTGCGTGGTGGGCGGGCCATTCAACGTGACCGTGAATACCGCGTCCTGCTGCAGGTTCTGCAGTGGCGCCTCAACGACGGTCACATTGTCGATGGTCAACGTCGGCAGCGGTTCGTTGTCGGTAATCGTGCCAGTGGCCCCCGTCGTCTGATTCGACGCGTTCTGCGAGCTGGTCATGCGCAGCTGCAGTGTCTCGTTGCCTTCGCGCACGCCATCGCCGCACACTGTGACGTTGACGATCTGCTGCGTCACGCCCGGACTGAAGTCGAGGCTCATGTTCAGGGCCTGATAGTCGCCGTTTGCGCCGCAGGCGCCGGCCCGTGCGCTGCCGTCCTGCGTGGCGAGCACGGCCCGAACCAGCTGGCCACTCTCCGCGGAGAGCCGTACGGTGAACTGCAGGTTCGCCGTCGCGCCGGCATCGACTTCGTTGATCGACGCGTTCTGGATCGACACGCTGGGTGGATCGTCATCATCGATCAACGTCGCGACACCCGTGCCATCGGCGATCAGCGTACCGGCGCCGGGAGTGTGCAGATTCACGTTGAATGTTTCGTTCGGTTCATCCCGCGTATCACCGCACACGGTGATGGCGATCGTCTTCTCGGTTTCGTGGGCGGCGAAGTTCAGGCCGCCGCTCTGGCTCAGGAAGTCGACGCCCTGGCCGCAGCTGTTGCCGGCGGTCGCGCTGACGGCGGACGTGACGTACTGTACGGAAGCGGGCGTGCCCGCGCTGTCGCGGCGCACCGTGAACTCGGCGATGCCGGCG
>JBFJPA010000002.1:0-25757 GCA_041617355.1 Longimicrobiales bacterium | reverse complement strand
CCGACGGCGGCAGCGCCGCCAGCCCCGGCAACACCACAACCACGCGCTCCGCCAGCGGCATCATCAGCCGGTCCAACAGATCGCCCGGCCCGTGGGCTCCATCGTGCACCATCAACGGCATCGTCAGAACCATCGACACGACCGCCGCCAACGCCGCGACCACGAACCGGTTGCGCAGCCGACGGTATTCCCGCTCGCGATGCACGCGTTCCCGCGCCACCGGGTCCTCGGACTCGACCGGCGCGGCCAGCCGATACCCCGCCGCGCGCACCGCCTCCTCCAGGTCCGCACCCGTCACCACCTCCGCCACGGCCCGGACCACCACCTCGTTGCGCGCAACGTTGCCCTCCGCCGACAACACCCCGGTCACCCGCCTCAGCGCCCGCTCCAGCGGCGCCGCCGTCGCGGCCCACTCCAGCCCCTCGACCGCGAGTCGGACCTCCGTCGTGCGCGCGCCGTACCCGACCGAACGCACGAGATCCACCAGCGCCGCCGCACTCGTCCGCCCGGGGTCGAAGGCAATGGTCGCGCGCTCGGTGCCGAAATTCACCGTCGCGTCCCGCACCCCCTCGCCCTTCGACAGCTTCCGCTGCACGCGCGTCGCGCACGCCGCGCACGTCATGCCCTCGACGGCGAAGGTGATGCGCGTCTCTGCGGGCGCCTTGGTGGCCTGGGTCGTCGTTTCGTCGCTCATGGTTGCATGCTATACCCCCCTATGGTATTGGCCCGCCCCGCCACCGTCAAGACGCCAGCGCCGCGCGCGCGTGTGCGGGGCACCGTACCGGCCGAGGCGGGAGGGGCCTATCTTTCGCCACCATGTTCGAAGACTGGAAACAGGCCTGGCGACAGGCGGTCGAGAATTTCCGCCGTGAGCTGCGGGAGAGCGAAGCGGGCGAGGGCGCGCCGCCGGACGTGCGTGCAATGCGGCGGGACGTGGTCTCGGCGCGCGGCGCGCTGGACAAGCTGGAGGCGGAGCTCATTCGGACGCGGAAGGAAGCGACGACGGAGCGAGAGCAGGAAACCATCTGCCGTCGGCGCGAGGGGCTGGCCCGGAACATCGGCGACGAGGAGACGGCGGGGCTCGCGGCGGAGTTCGCCGTTCGCCACGGCGAGCGGGCGGGCGTGCTGGAGCGGAAGGCGGAGGTCCTCGATCAGGAGCGGGAGCTGCTGCGGCGCGACCTGTTGGGGATGGAGGACACGCTGTCCCAGCATCCGAATGCGGCGGAGACGTTCGCGTCCACGGACCGGCCGGACGTTCTGGAGGAACGTGTGCAGCAGGATCGCGAGTTCGCGACGCTGGATCGGGAGGCGCGTGAGCGTGCGGCGGAGCAGCGCCTGGAAGAGCTGAAGAAGAAGATGCGCTGACCGTGCGAGTCGAACCGGTGGTGATCGAGGGACGAACCGTGCGGTTGGAACCGCTGGCGCCATCCCATCACGCGGGGCTGTGTGCCGTTGGTTTGGACCCGGAGCTGTGGCGCTTGGGCACGAACCGCATCGAGACGCCGGACGACATGCGGCTCTACATGGAGACGGCGTTCGCGTGGCGAGACGCGGGAACGGCGCAGCCGTTCGCGACGGTGTTGAGGGAAACCGGGCAGGTCGTGGGCAGCACGCGCTTCGCGAACATCGCGGTCGAGCACCGCCGGGTCGAGATCGGCTGGACGTGGGTGGCGCGGCTGTGGCAGCGTACCGCCGTCAATACGGAAGCGAAGCTGCTCATGCTCAGGCACGCATTCGAGACGTGGGGCTGCAACCGCGTCGAGTTGAAGACGGACGCACTGAACCAGCAATCGCGACGTGCGATCGCCCGGCTCGGCGCAGTCGAGGAAGGCACGCTCCGGCATCATATGATCGTGCCGGGCGGCCGGCTGCGCGACTCGGTCTACTACAGCATCCTCGCCGATGAATGGCCGACGGTAAAGCAGAATCTGGAGGCCCGGTTGGCGGCGCACGCCGTGGCCTGACGCAGTCCGAGGGATGGCGCAGCGTCCTGCGCTCCGTTGCGCCCGCGCTGTCGCCGCTGCCGCCGTCGTTGCACACCGTCCAGCTCCTGGCCTCGCGAGGCTTCCCGGCTGAGGCGGAAGCCGCTCTGCACGAGATCGTCCGAACGCAGCCGCGTTCGATCCCTGCGCTACGCTACCTGGCCGAGCTGTACCGTCGCTCGAATCGGCGGACGGAGGCGGCGGCCGTGCTCCGCCGACTGCACGAGATCGAGCTGGACGCGGCGGGTTTGTCGGACATGGAGCGTGCGGAGCTGCTCCAGTTCCGGCTCGCGGCGGAGGGGCTGGCCGACGCGCCGGACGTGGCACCGGCCGCGCACGTCGCCGCGCTCTTCGACCGGTATGCGGATCGTTTCGACGAGTTGCTCACGGACTCGCTGCGCTATCGGGGCCCCGAGGTGGTGCGTGATGCCGCGCTCGCGCACCTGGCGCTGCCGGACGAGCTCGCGGTGCTCGACCTCGGCTGTGGGACCGGCCTGGCGGCGCCGCATTTCCGGCCGATCGCCGCGCGCCTCGATGGCGTGGACCTGTCGTCCGAGATGGTCGAGCGGGCCCGTGTCCGCGGACTCTACGATCATCTCGAGGTCGGCGAGATCGTCGACTTCCTTTCCCGCACGCCATCGACCTACGATCTCATCGTGGCCGTGGATGTCTTCGTCTACTTCGGCGCGCTCGACGATGTGCTGGCCGGCTGCTCGCGTGTGCTGCGCCGGGGCGGGCGCATCGTCTTCACCGTCGAGGCCCATGCAGATTCCGATCAACACGGCCTGCGGCCGACCGGCCGGTACGCGCACGGCGCCACGTACGTGCGTCGCGCAGCACGAGCGGCAGAGCTCGACGTCCTGAGCGTCGAGGAGACGGTGGTCCGCTACGAGTCCCTCGCGCCCGTGCGGTCCTACGTCTGTGTGTTGGAGGCGAGCGCGTAGCGCGGTGCTCAGAATCGCGCGCGCAGGATGGGCAGGTGCAAGGCGGCGTGCAGGCGACCGGTGCGCGGATCGCGGAGCGCGGTCGGAAGCGGCGTCGGCACGCCGAATCGCCAGTCCTGGCTCCGCACGTCGATAAGCGCTTCGGCGTCGCGCCCGTCACCGCCACCACCCGCATCGAACGATCGCGTCGCCCACGCACCCAACCCGAGACCCGCGACGCTGGTGACGAGCGGAATGCCGAAGCCGAGCTGCTCGTCGTCGGGCTGCACGATGAGGTCGATGCCGGCGCCGGCGAGGCCGCCGATCAGGCCGGCCACGCTGATGAGACGGGCGCGGTTCCGGCTGTAGCCCCAGCCGGGCGCCGCGATCGCGGTCGTGAGCAAGCCGGCGTTCCCGCCCACCAGGGTCCAGCCGAGCACACGATCGCCGCTCGCATCGTCGTCCGTCACGATGGCCAGGGCGAGACCGATCCACGCGCCCCAGAGCGCGCCGAAGTTGACCGTCGTGGCAAGGCCGGCCGAGATGGGTTTGCGGGACAGAAGGGCGCCGGTGACGATGCCGGCGAGACCGCCGGCGACGGCGGCGGCGAAGCGCTCCTGGACGCCATCGCCCGACTCGACTTCGAAGCAGGACGGCGCCTCGGGCGGACAGATCTCCTGCGTTTCGATGCCGAGATCGAGGAGCGCCGCCCAGCCTGCGCCCTGCCACGTGCCCCATGTGCCGCCGAACGTGATGGCACGGGCCTGCCCTTCGGTGATCGAGCGGCCTCGGCTGTACGCGCGGGCCGCGAGGAAACCCGTCGGTGCGCCCAACAACAGGCCGACGCCGTACGGCTCGGGCCCGTTCGCGTCCGCGATGGTCGGCACCGCCACTCCGATCCACGCGCCGTACGTCGTGCCCCAGACCTGGAGCTCCGTACGGCCGGCTCGACCCGCGGCCGGCGCGGCGCGACGCATCTCGCGGACACGTTCCGCGGCTGCAGTATCGCCAAAACGTTGCAGGATGAAATCGAGCAGGGCCTCGGAAACCTCTTCGCGACCCTCGTTCGCCAGCCGGGTCGCCGTGGCGAGCAGCACGGCGGCGCTGTCGGCGCGTGTCTGTGCCGCCGCGTCAGCCGGTCTCGCGAGCAGTGCGGGAGACAGCAGCACCGCCAGCAGAAGAGCTCTGGCGGTGCCTGGCAGCGAGGCTCGTCGCGTCAAGCGTCGCGATAGCGAGGGGCCGTCCATTCCAGCGTGGACCGGGCCTTGCGCGCAGCTTCCAGCGCCGTCTCCAGCTCGCTGATCACATAGCGTGTTTTCGTGCGGCGATCCTCGAATGCGAGATCGTTGTGCTCCAGCTCCGCGACCGTCTCGATCGCGCGGCAGGCGCGACGCACTGCCTCCCATAACGCTTCGCACTCCGCGTGTTGTCCATCGGCCTGGCGAATCCGCGCGTCGGCGGTGCGGTCCAGCTCCCGCGCGATCGCTCGGATCTGGTCTCTCGCGAGCATGGGCTCCTCCTGCGTTAATCCCGGAGAGAGAAAAAAGGGCGCCCCGCACCTTCCTCACGGAAAGGCGCGGAGCGACACCGACGTCGTGTTGTTCGGACCGTCAATGCACGCCGACCATCAACTTCCGGATCGGCCGGACCAGCAACAGCAGGACGATGCCCGCACCGGCGGTCGTCGCCGTGACCGCACCGAACAGCTGCGGCAGGGGCAACGTCTCGAACATTCCCGCGACCTGGCCTGCCATCAGGTTGCCCAGCGAGATGGACATGAACCAGATCCCCATCATCTGACCGACATACCGCTGCGGCGCCAGCTTCGTCACGGTCGAGAGGCCGACCGGGCTCAGGCACAGCTCACCGCACGTGTGCAGGAAGTAGGTCAGCACGAGCCACATCGGGCTGACCTGTGTGCCCGTCGCGGCCAGCGTCGTGGCGGCGATCATGACCGCGAAGCCGGCGCCGAGCAGGATCAGCCCCAGCGCGAACTTCATTGGGCTGGACGGCTCGCGTTTGCCGAGTGCGACCCAGAGCCAGGCGAAGACCGGCGCGAGGCTGATGATCCACAGCGGATTCACCGCCTGCAGCCAGCTGGCCGGCGCCTCCCAGCCGAACACGCTGCGGTTCGTGAGTCGCTCCGCGACCAGATTCAGCGACGAGCCCGCCTGCTCGAACCCGGACCAGAACACCGCGGAAAAAACGAACAGAATGAAGACGACGCCGATCCGCTTCTTTTCCGTCGGATCCAGCCCGCCGACGCTGAAGATCACGACGAAGTAGACGACGGCGATGCCGGCAATGAACACACCGGCCAGGTTCGCGAGGGTCATCGCCGTCAGCTCGAACAGGCCGGCGCGGCTCAGCCCGAACATCAGCGCGACGAGCACGGCCAGCGCCAACAACCCGATCCCGAGCTGCCTTTGACTCGTCGATCGGACCGCGGCATCGCCGACGTAGTGACCCGCAGTGCCCAGGTGCCTGCCACCCAGCACGTACTGGATCAGGCCCAGCACCATGCCGACACCGGCCGCACCGAAGCCGAGATGCCAGTCGACCTGCTCTCCGAGGAATCCGACCAGCAACGGCGCGGCGAATGCGCCAATGTTGATGCCCATGTAGAAGATCGAGAAGCCGGCATCGCGGCGCGCCCCGCCTTCCGGGTACAGATCGCCGACCATCGCGCTGATGTTCGGCTTGAGCAGGCCGGTCCCGATGACGATCAGGCCGAGCCCGAGGTAGAACGTCGTGAGCGACTCGATCGCCATGCTGAAATGGCCGGCCGCGATGACGATGCCTCCGACGAGCACCGCGCGGCGCGTGCCGATCAGACGATCCGCGACCCAGCCGCCGGGCAGCGCCATCAGATAGACGAAGCCCGTGTAGAGTCCGTAGATCGCGCCGGCCTTCGCCGTGTCGAAGCCGAGCCCGCCCTCCGCGACGGCCGCCGTCATGAAGAGGATCAGGAGCGCGCGCATCCCGTAGTAGCTGAAGCGCTCCCACATCTCGGTGAAGAACAGGGTCGCGAGGCCGCGCGGATGTCCGAAGAAAGATCGGTCGGCGGACGCCGGTGACGGCGTGTCCAGAACGGCGGTGGGGCCGTTGTTGTTCGCCATGGATGCGGAGGTTGTGGGTTTGGCCACGACAAGAACCGCCCACTGCGACGGGACCGGGCGATGACCGCGAGTCGGGGCGACCCCCGAATGTAACCGCTGGCCCCACCGCTGACCAGTTTTCAACAGCGCCGGGGAGCGTGCCTTTCGGCTCGCGCCGGGCCCGACCTAGCTTGCCCGACCGCCGGCTGAGGCACGGCCCGACGCTCACTGCTTTGTCGAATCATGGATACCACGCTGCTCGAAGCCCTGCGCGCCCACTCGATCGCTCGCAACTTGACGGCCGATGAGCTGGCCGTCGTCGCCGAATCGTCCCAGGTCCTCGGCTACCTGCGCGGCGCCTACATCTTCCACGAGAGCCAGCCCCGCCGTTTCTGGGGTCTGGTGCTGAAGGGCAGGATCGAGCTGCGCAAAGGGCCGCGCGGCCACCCGCGTGTGCTCGCCGTGATGGGGCCCGGCGACTCGTTCGGCGAAGGCAGCATGCTCGACGACTACCCGCACTCCTCGTCGGCGTTCGTCATCGAGCCCGCCGAGATCCTGCAGGTCCCACGCGAGGCCATCGCCAGCCTCGCCCGAACGCACCCGGATCTCTACGCCAAGCTGCTCTCGGGCGCCGCCCAGCTGATCGCGACCCGCCTGCGCAGCGGCGCCATCCACCTCGTCGGCCGCAGCGAGGCGTACCTGTCCGGCCAGGTTCGCAAGGAGCATGACCTGCTCGGCGAGCGCGACGTGCCGGACACGGCCTATTACGGCGTTCAAACGCTGCGCGCGGTCGAGAACTTTCCGATCACCGGAATTCCCCTCGCGCAGTATCCGCACCTGATCAAGGCACTGGCCGCCGTCAAGGAAGCCGCCGCCCTCGCCAACACGGAGCTGGGCCTGCTCGAGCCGCACCTCGCCGACGTGATCGTACGCGCATCACAGGAGGTCCGCGCCGGCAACCTGCTCGGTCAGTTCGTCGTCGACGTGATCCAGGGCGGGGCCGGCACCTCGACGAACATGAACGCGAACGAGGTCATCGCGAACCGCGCCCTCGAGCTGCTCGGACGGGACAAGGGCGAATACGAGGTCGTCCACCCCAACAACCACGTGAACCTGTCGCAGTCGACCAACGACGTGTACCCGACCGCCATCCGCATCGCCGGCATCTGGGCATTGCAGGAGCTCGAGCAATCCCTGGCCGACCTGCGTGACGCGTTTCTGGCCAAAGGCGATGAGTTCGCCGACATCGTGAAAATGGGACGCACCCAGTTGCAGGACGCCGTGCCCATGACGCTGGGCCAGGAGTTCCGTGCCTTCGGCGTCACGCTCGGCGAAGACATCGAGCGCCTGCGCAACGCGGCCAGTCTCATCCGCGAGATCAACATGGGAGCGACCGCCATCGGGACCGGCATCAACACGGACCCGCGCTACGCACAACTGGTGCGGCGACACCTCGCCGAGATCACCAGCCTCGACCTCGTGACCAGCCCCGACCTCGTCGAGGCGACACAGGACACCGGCGCTTTCGTGTTCGTGTCCGGCGTGCTCAAGCGCGTCGCCGTCAAGCTATCCAAGATCTGCAACGATCTGCGGCTGCTGTCGAGCGGGCCGCGCGCGGGCCTGAGCGAGATCAACCTGCCGCCCATGCAACCCGGGTCGAGCATCATGCCCGGCAAGGTCAACCCCGTCATTCCGGAGGTCGTCAACCAGGTCTGCTTCCAGGTCATCGGCAACGATGTCACGGTCACGATCGCGGCCGAGGCGGGTCAGCTGCAGCTGAACGTGTTCGAGCCCGTCATCGCCTTCAACATCTTCCAGTCCGTCGACATGCTGACACAGGCCTGCATCGTGCTGGGCGACCGCTGCGTCGTCGGCATCACCGCCAACCGTGACCGCATCCGCTCCGCACTCGAGCGCAGCATCGGCATCGTGACCGCGCTCGTTCCCTACATCGGCTACGAACGCGCCAGTGCCGTGGCACGCGAAGCGCTCGAGTCCGATCGCGGCGTCTACGAGCTCGTCCTCGAGAAGGGCTGGCTCAGCCGTGACCGGTTGGATGCGATCCTGTCACCCGACGCCATGACGCGGCCCCGCCGCCTCACACCCGAGGGCGCTTAACCACGGAGACGGAAACGGATAATCAACCACAGAGATCACAGAGATACACGGAGAAGGGACACGGACTTGTAGTAACGGATTTTGCGGCAACGGAATCGTTGTAACCATTCACGGAATGATGAACGGCGGGGGATCGATTTGTAACGGATTCAACAACGGATGGACCGTAACGGATGAACGACAACGGAAGCGCCGTAACGGATAAATCGATCAGCCCTCGGATGACGTTGGAATCCGTTTCACACTCCTCAATCTGTTCTCCCCATCTCTGTGGTTGATGATCTGTTGTCTGTTGTCTCTCTCGGTGTTTAAGCACTGAGCCGGGAGGGCACGTGCAACGTGAAGGTCGAGCCGGCGCCCGGCGCACTCTCCATGCGGATCTCACCACCGAGCAGCTGGGCCAGCCGCCGCGACAGCGCGAGGCCGAGGCCGGTCCCGCCGAACAGCCGTGTCGTCGAGCCATCGACCTGGCGGAACTCGTCGAAGATGGCGTCGTGATCACGCTCGGCGATGCCGATCCCGGTGTCGCGCACGATCCATTCGACCCGGTCAACCGCGGTGCGAACCGTCAGGTCGACTTCACCGCGGGTCGTGAACTTGAAGGCGTTCGAGAGCAGGTTCACCAGGATGCGGACGATTTTTTCGCCGTCGGTGTGAACCGGGATGCGGGTGTCGGGCAGGTGCATCGCGAAGTGCACGGCGTCGGGCGGATCGCCGGCTTCCTGACGTGCCTGGCGGGCCAGGGCGACGGCATCGAGGGGCGCGTACATGGTTCGCACGCGGTTCAGCTTGAGTTGTGAGAGCTCGAGCAGATCGCAGATCAAGCGGAGCAGCGCGCTGCCCGCGGACTCGATGCGGCGTACCGCATTGAGTTGACGATCGGCGAGCGCGCCGAGCTCGCCATCGCCGAGCAGCTGGGCATACCCGAGGATCGAAGTGAGCGGCGTGCGCAGCTCGTGGCTGACGTTCGCGAGAAACTCGTCCTTGAGCCGCCGCAGGTGCTCGCCTTCTTCGAGCTCTCGCGCGAGTTGGGCGTTGCGGTCGGCCAGGCGGTCGTTGGCGAGGCGCAGCTCTTCGACGAGGTGGGCACGTGCCGCAGTCGCCGCGAGCTGATCGGCGATCAGGGCGAGCAGCCGACGTTGTGCGTCGTCGAAGCGGTGCGGCGATTCGAAATAGAAGGTGAGTGCGCCCGCCACGACGCCGCCATCGCCCAGCAGTGGCAGGCTGATCAGCGACGCGAAGCCGAGTTCGCGGGCCGGCTCCGACCAGTCGCGCAGCGTGGGATCCGCGAACACGTTCTCGGCTTCGACCGCAATGCCTTCGGCGGCCGCTCGGCCGGTCGGGCCGCGGCCTTCCCGGATCCGCACCTGGCCCAGGAAACGTGCGGCAGTCTGCGGCCAGTTGTGCGCACACTCCAGGCGAAGCAGCGACGGATCGGCGGGGTCACGCAGGAAGACCGAGCTGAAGCGAGCGCCCACCAGCGGGGTGACGCGGTCGAGCGCGAGGCGATACACCTCGATGGGTCGGGCCGCCCGTAGCACGGCGTGCGCGATTTCGCCGACGACCTCGAGCTCCCGACCGCGCGGTTCGGCGGTCGGTGTCTCGGCGAACACCGCCATGCTGGCTCCCGTCGCCTGACTCATTCTCTTGACGCTGTCCGGTAGCCGACCCTAGAGTTTGCAGGCCTTGGCGAGGCGCGACGGTATCGTATCCCCTTGGACTGACGCGCCCGGAAACTGCTCGCGGCCCCCGGGACCCGCAAGGTCGGGCCTCCCGCTGCGCGTTCGGACGTCGCCCGCGCTCCTCCCCGAGCTCGTCGTGACGCAGCCCGCGATTCGAATCAACCTCCAATCAGGAGTGAGCGCATGAACAAATCCGATCTGGTACTCGCGCTGTCGGCGCGGACGGGGCTCAGTCGGACCGATGCGACGAAGGCCGTGGAAGCGATCTTCGATGCGGACGCCGGCCTGATCGTCGGCGCCATGAAGACCGGAGCCAAAGTCCAGATTACGGGGTTCGGCACCTTCGAGGCGAAAAAGCGCAATGCACGGACGGGCAGGAATCCACGGACCGGAGAAGAGATCCGCATCGCCAGCACGGTGAGCCCGGCGTTCCGCGCAGGGAAGGCCCTGAAAGACGCGGTCAAGAACATCACGCTCTGAGCGGCGGTGCCGGACACGCGGGGGGCCACGCCGAACGACGGCGTGGCCCCCTGCGCTCATTTGGACGAACGTTCGGAGCCCGGTCTCGGCGCGCGCGAGCGGCGCACCGCGCCCGGCGTCGAGCGTCGATCGTAGTCGACGCGTACACTGCGGCCACGGATCGTCGTTCCGTTCAAGGCACGAATGACGGACTCGGCCACATCCGCCTCGACCTCGGCGACGGAGAACGTGTCGCGGATGTCGACGCGGCCGACGCGATCCCCGCGCAGTCCCGCTTCGCCCGCTATGGCGCCCACGAGGTCGGCCGGCCGCACGCCGTCGCGCTGACCTACGCTGATGAACAACCGGACGTACGTCGGCTGCTCGGGTACCGCGGGCTTCGCCGCCGGCTCGGGGGGCGGCGGCGCCTTCTTGCGCAGCAACGCGCTCAAGGCCGCGGCGACCTCCTCGGCCGCGTGTCGCTCGAAGAGCGGCGCGAGAATGGCGATCTGCGCCTCGACGTCCTCATCGGCGATGGCCTTCGCGATCCGACGCCGATAGCTCGCCAGCGCGTCGCGCGCGGCGCTCTGCGGCTCCACTTCGAGGCGAACGTTGGCCTGTCGCGCGATCGCCTGCAGGTGCGCACGTTCGGCCGGCTCGATCAGGACGACGGGTCGCTCGCCCGCCAACCGGCCGAGACCCGACTCATCGAAGGGGACATCGTACGCGATCGTGCCCCGGTCCTCGCCTGTGTACGGAGCGACGGCCGGGCCGCCGGCGTCCTCGCCGAAGCCGCGCCGAGCCAGTACGGCGCGCAGCGCCTCGGCGCCCGCGTGCGTGCGGGTCAGGACGACGTCGCGCGCGGCTTCGCGACGGCTCAGCAACGCGCACAGCGTTTCCAGCTTGTCGGTCGCACCAGTCACGATGTAGGCGAGCGTGCGATCCGGCTCCGCGGCAAACTCCTCGGTGGCGCGGGTCGGAATGTTGAGCGCGCGACGGGCGTGCGCCTCGGCGAGCCGCTCGACGTCGGGGTGCGTCTCGGACGTGACGAATACGCGCTGACCGTCACGCGGAGCGGCCGCCAGTAGCGTCTCCAGCATCTCCGCGGGCGTCGCTTCCAGCACGGTCGTCACGGCTTCGATCACGAGGATGCCGACGCCGCCGAGCTTGAGACGCGACTCTGAGACGGCGTTCGCCGCGTCGGTGACGGATGCGAACAACACGTCGGCCTGGTCCGGACTCCAGCCGGGCGCGAGCGCGCGGACCCGCAGCGACCGCCAGCGCGCGCCCGCCTCGCCAGCCGCGGCGCCAGCGTATTGGGCGACGGAATCCGCGAGCGCACCCGCACGCTCGGCGTCGTGCGTGAGGACGAGCGCCTGAGGTGCGTCCGATCCACCCAGGTCGTCGACGACGCGCTCGAGCATGGGCGCCGCCCACGCGAGCGTGCTGCCCGCGCCCGTCGAGCCGCGCAGGATCGCGTTGGCGCCACGGCGCAGCACGGGGATCGCCGCCCGCTGCAGAGACGTGGGTCGGTCGAAGCCGAGCGCCGCGGCGGCGGCCGCGAGCGGCTCGGCCAGCCCGGTCTCCTGGAATTCGGCTGCGCTCACCGTGCACCCCGCGAAAGGCCACCCGGCAACGAATCGCCGGTCGCGCCCTTCACGTCGCCGGGCTGATACGGGAGCAGCGTCAGGAAGAACTGCACCTCCGTGTCTAGGCGAGAGGTGCGGAGCTGGTCGGTCGTGACGTGGACGAGCGTGTCCACGCCGTGCCGATGCGCCTCGATGACGGCGACGCCATCCCCGCCTTCGAGCCGGATCGAATGCCGGTCCGCGGCCGTCCGCTGGATCGGGATTCGCTCCGTCAAGATCTCTTCGGCTCGCCGCAGGACATCCCGCACCGGCGCTGCCGTCGTTCGTTCGTAAGTCATCCCGTCGTCATCTCCGTTGTCGAACCGAGCCAGCGGTGCAGCTCGGCCTCATTCATCCATCCCAGGCGGACCCGCGTCTGGCCGTCTTCGGTGTACGCGAAGGCCGGCACGGCATCGATGCCGAGCGTGCGAGCGCGCGCCGCGTCCGTCTCGACAGCGCCGGCGAACTCGCCGCGGTGCAAGGCCGACCATAGCGCGTGCGCATCCAGTCCAACACTCTCGCCGAGTCGCGCGAGCACGTCGCTCCGTCCGATGTCGAGCCCGTCGCGGAAGTGCGCCGCGAACACGGCCCGCCGCAGGTCGTCCGCGTGCCCTTCGGCGCGTGCGCAGGCGATCGCCTCGTGAGCCAGGCGCGTGCGCACGGCCGGATCGCGTGTCGGCGCCGGCACGCCGGCTGCCCGTGCGATCCGGGCCGCCCGTTTTCGGGCCGCACGGCGACAGCCGCCTTCCGCGAAGGGAGCGGGCGAGGGTCGCAGCTCGAGGGCGCGATAGCGAATCTCGACGGAGCCGTCCTGCCGCAACCGGTCCAGTGCTGGCTCGACGAGCCAGCAGAACGGACAGGCGAGGTCGACGAAGACTTCCAGCGTCGGACCCGGGCGCGGCCAGTCGACATCCATGAGAGGGTCTCCACGCAGTGCCGGGTCCGAATCTCGCGCGCGTCGCGACGTGTGGCAATGTGCCGGCGACTTGTCCGGCCTCCGCCACGGGGGGCATATTCCCGGCCGTTTCTCGACTCTTCTTCCCAACCCGGACCCGGATGCGGCTCAGTCCTAACGTCAGCGAACTGCAGCCCTCGGCGACGTTGTCCGTCGCGACCCTCTGCCGCACGATGCGCGATGAGGGTCGCGAGGTCATCGACCTCAGTGCAGGTGAGCCCGACTTCCGGACGCCGGACTTCGCCGCACAGGCCGGCATCGCGGCCATCGTTCAGGGCTTCACGCAATACACGCCGGTCCCCGGCCTGCCCGCGCTACGCACGGCGATCGCGCAGTCGATCGAGGCGACCACCGGCAAGCCGGCGGATTCATCGCGCATCGTCGTCACGGCCGGCGCCAAACAGGCGCTGTTCAATGCCTGCTTCACGCTGTTCGGTCCGGGCGACCGCGTGCTCATTCCCATGCCGTACTGGACGAGTTACCCGGAGATCGTCCGGCTGGCGCGCGCGGAGCCCGTGTACGTGGCCACGGCGTTCGAGACCGGATTCAAGCTTCGTATCGCCGACCTCGAGCGGTCGGTCGACGATCACACGCGCGGCCTGATCCTGAACTCACCGTCGAACCCCACGGGGTCCGTCTACACGCTCGAAGAGCTCGAGACGATCGTCGCCTGGGCGCACGAGCGTGGACTGATCGTGATCAGCGATGAGATCTACGGCCGGATCTGCTACAACGCTCCGCGCGCGGCGAGCGTGCTCGACCTCGACGACGCATTGCTCGAGCGCGTCATCGTCGTCGACGGTGCGTCCAAGGCGTTCGCGATGACCGGCTGGCGCCTCGGCTACACCTGGTGCGAGCCGGGCCTCGCGTCCAAGTTCGCCGCGCTGCAGAGTCACATCACGTCCAACGCGTCCACGCCGGCGCAGTACGCGGGCATGGCCGTCTACCAGGCGGAGCCGCGCGTCGAGGCCGCCGTACGCGCCATGGTCGGCGTCTTCCGGCACCGCCGCGAGCGCATCGCCGGCCTCTTTCGCAAGCACCTCCCCGACGCCGCGTTCGTGCCGCCGGAAGGCGCGTTCTACGTGTTCCTGCGCACGGATCCGTATTATGCGGAGGACCTCCCCGACTCGGTCGCGTTCTGCCGCTGGCTGTTGGAGACGACGGGCGTCGCACTCGTGCCGGGCGAAGCGTTCGGTGATGACCGCTTCTCGCGGCTGTCCTACTGTGCGGCCGAGGACGAGCTGACGGAGGGCGTCCGGCGCATGGGCGAGGCCCTGTCCGCGCGAGCCGGAGCGCAAGCGGCGTCCTGACCCGCATTCGCACGGAGGCAGCCATGCTCGATGCCGTGTCCCGATTCGGCGTCGCGGTCGTCCTCGCGGCCGTGCCCGTCCTGGCGCCGGCCGTCACGTGGGCGCAGCCAGCGGACCTGATCGTGCTGGCGAAACGCGCGTGGACCGGTGATTCCGATCAGCCGTCGGCCGAGGCCGTCGCCGTTCGGGACGGCCGGATTCTGGCCGTCGGTTCGCGCACTGCCGCACTCGCGCACCGGGGCCCGGCAACTCGCGTGATCGACCTGCCCGATCGCTTCCTCGCGCCCGGCTTCATCGACAACCACACGCACTTCGGCAGCGCCGGCGCCCTGTTGCTCGGCGTCAACCTGCTCGACGTGGCGGAGGAGGCGGGCCTGGTCCAGCGGGTCCGCGAGGCGCGCGACCGGCTGCCGGCCGGTGCCTGGCTGACCGGCGGCGACTGGGGCGCATACGAAGCGTGGGCCCAGAATTCGACGGGCCGCCAGGCGGCCGGCGCGGCGGCGCCGTTCAGGCCCGCACGCGCCTCGCTCGATTCGATCACTCCGGCCACACCTGTGCTGCTCAACCGCTGGGATCGATCGGAGTACCTGGCGAACGGAGTGGCGCTCGCGCGCGCCGGTGCGGACTGTTCGTGGGACGGCGTGGAATGTGTGGCCGGCCGCATGACGGGCCGGCTGGCGCCGGCGGCCGCGGCCCGCGTCCGCCGGGTGATTCCACCGAAGCCGCTCGACCAGCGCATGGCCGAGGCGCGCGCCGCCCTGTCGCACCTCGCCGAGCTGGGCGTCACGACGATCCACGACATCACGCCGCCCGAGCAGCTCGAGGTCTACCAGGCGCTGCTGGCCGGCGGTGAGCTGACCGTGCGCGTGTACGCGCGTCCGACCCTCGACAAGTGGGACGAGCTGCGCGCCGCCGGCATCCGACACGGCTTCGGCAACGACTGGCTGAAGATCGGCGGACTGAAGGGGTTCGTCGACGGCATCATGGGTAACTCGTCCGCGCACTTCTACGAGCCCTACCTGACGACGGGCGTGCGCGGCTCGTGGCGCGACATGATGCTGCAGCCGCCGGGTATGCTCGAGCTGCTCGTCGGCGCCGACTCCGCCGGCCACTGGCCGCAGGTTCACGCCATCGGCGACGAGGCGATCGACACGCTCCTCAACATGTACGAGCACGTGATGCGCGTGAACGGGCCGAAGCCTCGGCGGTTCCGCGTGATCCACACGCAGGTCATCCGAAGCGCCGAGGTCGCGCAGCGCATGGCCCGGATGGGTGTGATCGCGGAGGTGCAACCGTATCACGCCATCGATGACATGCGCTGGATGGAGGAACGGATCGGCGCGCGCTCGCGGTGGGCCTACGCGTTCCGCACGCTCGAAAACGCCGGCGTGTTGCTATCGTTCGGCAGCGACTGGCCCGGCACGAACGCGTCCTGGTACACGGCGGACCCGCTGAAAGGCATGTACGCGGCCGTGACGCGGCAGACGCTGGACGGTCAGCCGCCGGCCGGCTGGTTCCCCGAAGAACGAGTCTCGCTCGAGACGGCGTTCCGCGCGTACACGGTCAACAATGCGTGGGCGGCCGGCGAGGAAACGCTCAAGGGGAAGCTGGCCGCGGGGATGCTGGCCGACCTGGTCGTGCTGGACCGCGACCCGTTCGAGATCGCGCCCGCGGCGCTGAAGGATGTGAAGGTTTTGGTCACGGTCGTCGGCGGCCGCGTCGTCTTCGAATCCCGACCGGCGGCGACCGAGGCCGGGCCGGCGGACCGGTGACCCCCCGTTTGCTTTTCGCCGCTCGCGCGTTATCTAGTACGGCCCGAACACTCGAACCCGGAGAGCGATGCGTTTCCAGCGGCTCCTCCTGACCGGCCTCATCACGGGGTGGGCGGCCTGTGCTTCGCCTCTCGAGCCGTTGGACCTCGATGGCTCGCTCACGGTCAATCCCGCGACGGCGAGGGTGAACCAGGAGGTCACCGTCGTGCTCGAGGCCGAAGGCACCCGACTGCTCGGCCTTCGCATCGATTACGGAGACGGGACGGAGCCGGAGTTCCTGGGCGTCGCCGGCGCACGGACGGCGCGCTGGACGCGAACCCACGCGTTCGCCCAGGCCGGAACGTATACGGTCAGAGGCCGGATCGAGGAATCGTCCGACACACTTTCGCGGACCGCGACGGTCACCGTCACAGCGGCCGCTTCTTCCACGATGCCGAGTCCGAGGATCTTCGCCCGGCGATCCTCGAACCGATAGAGAACCGCGAGCCCGGTTCACCGCGGTGCCGCTCACACGGGGTTGCCGTTTCGAAGGTGAATGGCGGGTCATCGCGCCGCGGTGGCCACGGCTGCCGTTGATGGTTCCGAGTGCCCGCGCATGGCGGGCTCGTGCTCCTCAGCCCAGGAGTCGTCACATGCGTTTACTCGTCCCTCGCCCGTGGGCCCTGGCTCGCAGGGCCGCCGCATCACTCGCGCTCCTGCTGGCGCTCGCACCGCCTGTCCTGGCCCAGACGACCGGGTCGGTGCTGGGCCGGGTCACGTCGGCGGGCGATGCACAGCCGGTCGTCGGCGCCCAGGTGTTCCTCGTGGGCACTGGCCTCGGCACGCTGACAGGCGCCGAAGGCCGCTTCAACATCCCGAACGTGACGCCGGGCACGTACACGCTGCGCGTCGAGCGCATCGGTTCGCGCACGTCCGAACAGCAGGTCACGGTTCGGGCCGGCGAGCAGACGACCGTCACCGTGACGCTGACCATCGAGGCGCTCGGTCTCGATGAGATCGTCGTCACGGGCACCGCGGGTGCGGCCCGGCGCCGTGAGATCGGGAACAGCATCTCGCAGATCAATCTGGCGCAGATCGAAGAGCCGCCCATCAACGTCGACGCGCTGCTCCAAGCGCGGGCTCCGGGCCTGAACGTGCTGCAAAGCTCAGCCTCGGCTGGCGGCGGCGCCATGATCCGGCTGCGTGGCAACGTGTCCGTCGCAATGAGCAATCAACCAATCATCTACGTCGACGGCGTGCGCATCCGCAGCGACGGCTTCGCGAAGAACGTCCCGCCCGTCGGCTTCCAGGGCCGTTCGAACAACGACGTCGCGAGCCCGCTCAACGACGTGAATCCGAACGACATCGAGCGCATCGAGGTCATCAAGGGCGCGGCCGCGACGACGCTGTACGGCACGGAGGCGGCGGCTGGCGTGATCCAGATCTTCACCAAGCGAGGCCACCAGGGCACGGCGCAGTGGACCTTCCAGATCGACCAGGGCTTCAATCGCGTGCTGCCGTTCGGCCCGGACCCGGGCACTGGTCCCGCGGCCGAGGAGGCGATCACGGAATCCGGCGGCGCCGGCGAATTCATGTTCATCAACCCCTGGCTGCGCAACGCCGTGCCGCTGCTCGGCAACGACTGCCGCGACAGCGGGGAAACAGGGTACCCGATCTTCTGCGAACAGGTCTCCCACCGTCAGAAGTACTCGCTCTCCGTCTCTGGCGGCAGCGACGTGCTCCGCTACTTCGTGTCCGGCACGCTGGAGGACAACCTCGGCGTTCTGCCTCTCGACGAGGAGAAGAAGCGTGTGGTGCGCGGCAACTTCACGTTCTCGCCGCTGCGCAACCTCGAGTTCCAGTGGAACACGTCGTTCACGAACACGGACCTGCAGAACACGCCGAGCGGCAACAACGCGCACGGTTTGACGCTCAATGCGTATCGGCGCAACCGCAACTACCAGTCGTCGGAGACGCGCCGTGCCATCGACCCGCTGCTGAAGTACGACATCGATTCCAAGATCAACCACCTCATTACCGGCGCGACCCTGACGTTCTCGCCGTCGCCGACGTTCACGCACCGGCTGACGGGCGGTTGGGATCTGTCGAACGCCGACTTCCGCAACCTGCGTCCGTTCGGCTTCGCACTGGCGCCGAACGGCATCATTTCCGACCGCCGTTTCGAGTACCAGAACCTGACGCTCGATTACGTCGGCTCGTTCAACTACAGGATCCAGGAAGAACTGCGGACGAACTTCTCGTGGGGTGGCCAGAGCATCGTCACGGACACGCGCGAGACGACGGCGTACGGCGAGACGTTCCCGGGCCCCGGTGAGCCGACCGTGTCGAGCGCCGGCACGCGCCTCGGCTTCGAGGAGCGGCTGCGCGTCGTCAACGCCGGCTTCTTCTTCCAGAACGTGCTCGACTTCCGTGACCGCTACTTCCTCACGGCCGGCGTGCGCGTGGACGGCAACAGCGCGTTCGGCGAGAACCTCGGACTGCAGGCGTATCCGAAGGCGAGCTTCTCGTGGGTCCTGTCGGACGAGAGCTTCTGGCCGGAGGATCTCGGCTCGGTCAAGCTACGCACCGCGTGGGGTCAGTCGGGCCGCGCGCCGGGCGCGTTCGACGCCGTGCGTACGTGGGATCCAGTCGGCTGGGGTACGGCGCCCGCCTTCTTCCCGCGCAACGTCGGCAATCCCGACATTGGACCGGAGCGTACCACGGAGATCGAGGTCGGCTTCGATGGCGCCTTCTTCGACCAGCGCGTGACCACGGAGTTCACGTGGTACAGACAGAACACGACGGACGCGCTGTTCAACGTGCGCCAGGTGCCGTCGCAGGGATTCCTGAACAGCCAGCTGAAGAACGTCGGCGAGCTGGAGAACAAGGGCGTCGAGCTGTCCGTCAACGTCGACGCCATTCGCCGCGACAACTTCGGCGTCGCGATCGGCGGCAGCCTGTCCACGAACTTCTCGAAGGTGATCGACCTGGGCGAGGCGCCCGAGTTCTCGCTCGGCAGCTTCGGCTACGTCTCCGAGGGCCAGCCGGTGCCCGGCATCCGCTCGCGCTGCGTGCTCAACGCGGACGAGATCGCCGCGCCGATCGTCGCGCGGCCGGACTCACTTTGCGATTTCGGGCCCAACCTGCCCACGCACATCATCGGCGGGAACCTGTCCATCACCCTGCCGAAGGGCATTCTGGTCACGGCGCGCGGCGAGTACCAGGGCGGCCACTACATGTACGTCGGCCCGTCCTTCAACGCCGTATCCCGCTCGGTCCGCTGGCCCGGCTGCTTCGACTTCTACAAGCTGCAGGCCGAGAACCGGGCGAACGAGGCGACGGCGCGGAAGCGCGCACAGTGCACCGTCAGCGGTGTGCTCTCCGACTTCTTCGTGAGCCCCGCGGACTTCTTCAAGATGCGTGACCTGACCGTGTCGGTCCCGATTCCGACGCGGTGGATTCCGCGCAGCTCGAGCGCCAAGCTGACCCTGTCCGCCCGCAACTTCTATCGGTGGGTAAACGGCGACTTCGGCGTGTTCGAGCCGGAGATGGGGGCGAACGAGGGCTTCGACACGCAGGTGCGCAGCATCCAGGAGCACGTGCCGCCGCCGGCGACGTACACGGCTTCGATCCGCGTCGTCTTCTAAGGGGGCCGCCATGATGAATCATACCGAGAGGACGAATATGCGAGTGGTCGCGAGCACCGGCGCGCTGGCGCTGGCGATGGTTGTCGCGGCAGCATGCGACACGAAAGTGACGAATCCCGGACCGGTTCAGGACGCGTTCCTGTCCGACACCTCCGCGTTCCCGGCCCTCGTCAACGGCGCCGGCCGGGCCGTTGCCCAAGGCATCAACTGGGTGGCCTATACGGGGTCTGCCGTTGCCCGGGAGGTCCACCCGGCCGGGTCAACGGGCAGCTTCGGCATTACGCCGCGCTGGCAGCAGGGCATCCTGTCCGACGACGACGACGACCTCAACACGCACTGGGAGCAGTCGCAGCGGGGACGCTGGTTGGCGGAAGACGCGGCCAAGAAGCTGGAAGCGGGCAAGGCACGCGCTGCGCTTCTCGCCCAGGTGTACCTGTGGGCCGGGTACGCGAACCGGCTGCTGGGCGAGAATATGTGCCAGGCCGTGATCGACGGCAGCGCGGCCCAGCCGCGGACGGTGTTCCTGACGCGTGCCGAAGAGTGGTTCGGCAAGGCGTTCAACACGGGGACCGGTGACGTGAAGACGGCCGCGCTGGCCGGACGGGCGTCGGTGCGTGTGCACCTCGGCAAGTGGGCCGAGGCCGTCGCCGACGCGAACCAGGTACCGACGGCGTTCAACTACAACATCTCGTACTTCGACACGGGCGAGGACGCGCAGCGGAACCGCATCCACTGGGCGTCCGCGAACCGGCCGTATCGCGCGCACACGCAGTGGAACACGGTCTATCAGGCGTATTTCACGAACACGCGCGACCCGCGCGTGTCGTGGCTGACCACGACGAACACGGGCGATGCCGCGCTCGAGTGCTGCGGCCGGGTGCCGTGGTACCCGCAGCAGAAGCACGCCACGCCGGCAGCGCCGATCCGTCTGTCGAGCGGCCGCGAGATGCGGCTGATCGAGGCCGAGAACCAATTGCGCGGCGGCAACTGGCAGGGCGCCTTGCAGACGATCAACGCGATCCGTACCGCGCTCAACCTGCCGGCCTGGACGGCGGCCAACGAGGCCGAAGCGTGGGCGCGCCTGAAGCGCGAGCGTGGCATCGAGATGTGGCTCGAAGGCCGGCGCCTGGGCGACCTGCGCCGGTGGGCCGATGCGAACACGCCGGGCGCGTTGGATCCGCTCGAGCTGCCGGGCACGGCGTCGAACCTGACGCGACAGGACAAGTGCTTCCCGATCTCCCGGTCGGAGCGGGAAACGAACCCGAACTTCCGCTGAAGCGCGGAACGCTCGGATGAGCAACGGGGCGCGCCGTACGGCGCGCCCCGTTTTTTCTGTGGACCTCAGAACGAGATCCGCAGGAGCGGAATCCGATGCGGCCGCCGCCGCTCCGGCTGGCCGCCGCCGCCCGGGTCGTTCTTGCCGGGCTCACCCTGCAATTGCGTGATGACGACCGCCCCCAGCACGGCCGTGCCGACCGCGACGACGGCGCCGGTACGGAGTCGGTCGAGCTGTTTGCGCTCGAACTCCAGCACACCACGGGGGTCGAGGGCGATGCGCTGGTGCAGGACCTCGAGGCCGGCGCCCGTCCGCCGGATCGTGGACGGGACGTCCAGCAACATCCCCTGTCCGTTGCGTTCGATGAAGCGGCCCTCGAGGATGCGGGACTCGGTCGGCAGCTGGCCCGCGCCTTCCAGCCGGTCAGCCTCGACAGCCGTGATGCGCGCGCGGACCAGGTCGCCTGGCGTCACTTCCACCGGCTCGACCGTGTAGTAGCTGTAACAGCCTGCCAGCGGCGCGAGGACGAGGCCGAGAGCGAGCGCCCGCCATTGCGGAGACCGGCTGGCCCGAACCATCCTCGCCCGTCCGTCCGGTGCACGCGCCCCGGCCCTTTGCCCTGATCCCCGTTCAAACACCATGGAGCAACTCCGTTTTCCGATCGGACGATTCGATGCGAAGCGTCCGGTGAGCGCTGCGGACCGACCGGGCCTGATCGAGCAGATCGCGTCGGCGCCGGCCGCATTCCGTTCCGCGGTCAGCGGCCTCGACGAGGCCCAACTGGACACGCCCTATCGCGAGGGCGGGTGGACCCTTCGTCAGCTCGTGCACCATGTGCCCGACAGTCATATGAACGCGTTCATCCGCTTCAAGTGGACGCTGACGGAGGACGTGCCGCAAATCAAGACGTACGACGAGGCGGCCTGGGCCACCCTGCCCGACGTGAAGAACACGCCGATCGAGACCTCGCTCGCGCTGCTCGAGAACGTGCACACGCGCTGGGTCCACCTCCTGCGCGGCCTCGACGACGCGGACTGGGCCCGCCGGCTCGCGCACCCCGAATGGGGTCAGCTCACGCTGGATACCCTGCTCGCCATGTACGCGTGGCACGGCCGCCATCACACGGCCCACGTCACGGCGTTGCGGGAACGAAACGGCTGGTGAGGCTCACCCGCCTGCCGCACGCAGGGCCGCCAGTGTCTGGCCGACATAGCCGCGGCCGAACAGGTTCACGTGCACCAGCAGGTAGTAAAGCTGGTAGGCCGCACGCCGTTCCCGCCAGCCGGGACGGAGGGGCCACGTTTCCTCGTAGGCCTCGAAGAAATCCGCGCCGAACCCGCCGAACAACGTCGCCATCGCAAGATCGACCTCGCGATGGCCATGGTAGCAGGACGGATCGATCAGCGCGGCCTGGCCACCGCCGATGATGTGGACGTTGCCGCTCCAGAGATCACCATGCAGCAGCGAGGCGCCTTCCTCGCCGGCTGGGTCGAGCAGGTCATCGAGCTCGGCCAGAAACCGATCGAACCTCGATCGATCGTTCGACGCGAACGCGTGAGCGGCGAGCAGGAGCTGTGGCGCGAGTCGCTCGCTGCGCCAGAATTCGGCCCAGCCAGGCTGGCGCCGGTTCGACTGTGGCAGCGAGCCAATGAAGTTGTCGAACGTCTCGCCGTATCGATCCGAGCGGACCGAGTGTAGCCCGGCCAACTCGCGTCCGAGACGCTGCCACGTGCCTGCTGTCGCGGTTCCCGGCTCCAGCCATTCGAGCAGCAGCCAGCCATCCGCGACGCCGACCACGTGTGGCACGCGCACCGTTCCGGTGGCGTGCAGCGCCGCGAGACCCCGGGCCTCCGCCTCGAAAAGGCCGGCGGGCGTCCCGCCGGTCGCCCACTTCGTGAAGTAGACGCGCCCGTCGGCCGACTGGACCCGGGCCGCGGGACTGATGCAGCCGCCGCTCAGCCGGGACTCCTCGACGATGGCGGCGCCGACGGCGCTTTCGATGCCAGCGCGGACATCGGCCGGAACCACGATCAGACTCCGTTCTGCTCACGCACGTGTGCCAGCAGGCCGCGGCATGCGCGCTCGACGAGATCGTGCACGGTCTCGAAACCGCGTGGCCCGCCGAAGTAGGGGTCGGGCACCTCGGCGCCATCGTCCGAATCGCCGTCGAACGCCCGGAGCAATCCGATATGCGCGCCGAGTGTGCGACCGCGTGGCGCGCGGTGCTTGATGCGCGCGAGGTTCTCGTGGTCCATGGCGAGGATGTAGTCGAACTGATCGAAGTCTTCGTCGCTCAGCTGGCGCGCGCGATGCCGGACGTGGACGCCCCGCTCCGCGGCAGACCGGATCGTGCGCGGGTCCGGTGATTCACCAATGTGATAGTTCGACGTGCCCGCCGAATCGATCTCGAAATGCTCGAGCAGGCCCGCCGCCTGGACCTCCGCGCGGAACACGGCCTCGGCCAGTGGCGATCGGCAGATGTTGCCGAGACAGACGAACAGCACGCCCACCTTGCCGTCGTTCATAGCCCTCCCTTCCCCGATTCCCGTTCTCGGTAGGATCGACCACGCATCGACGCACGTCAACGCGAAACGCTCGCCGTTGCCGTCGCCGTCTCCCCTCGACCCGGCGAGTGTCCTTAGATTCGGCGGATGTCGAGCTACTGCGATGTCGCGCCGGGCGACCCGTTTCATGGACCCTACCACGACCGCGAGTACGGGTTTCCCGTCCGCGACGATGCCGCCCTCTTCGAACGGCTCATCCTCGAGATCAATCAGGCCGGCCTATCCTGGCTGACCATCCTGAAGAAGCGCGAGGCGTTCTACCGCGCGTACGACGGATTCGACATCGATGTCGTGGCCGCGTACGGCGAAAGGGACCGCGTCCGACTGCTCTCCGACACCGGCATCATCCGGAACCGGCTGAAAGTGGATGCGGCCATCGCCAATGCGCAGCGGCTGCAGGAGATTCGCGCGAGCCACGGCTCCTTCGCCGACTGGCTCGACGCGCACCATCCGCTCGCTCGAGACGAGTGGACGCGACTGTTCAAAAAGACGTTTCGCTTCACGGGAGGCGAGATCGTCGGCGAGTTCTTGCTCAGTACGGGGTACCTGCCCGGTGCGCATCGGCCGGACTGCCCCGTCCACGCCCGCATCCGCAAGGCCGGCCCTCCCTGGGCACGGACGGAGGCGCCGAAGCGGCGTCGCACGAAGTCGTGAAGACGATTCCGCTGATCTTTGCGCCGGCCGCGCTGTTGCCCGTTTTGCTCGCCGTCCCCCTCGGCGCACCTGCGCAGACGATCGACACGACGGCGATGCGCGAGGTGACGGCGGCACTCGCACACGACTCGTTACGCGGGCGAGACACGGGCACCGCCGGCGAACGCGCGGCGGCGCGCATCATCGCAGAGGCGCTCGCGCGGCTCGCCCTCGAGCCGGCCCATCCGGGCGGCTTCGTGGCGCCCTTGCCGCTGCTGCGGGTGCGAATGGACACGACGAGCCGGGTCGTCGTGGGGACGGGCGCAGACTCGGCGATGTTCCAGGCGGGCCTGCACTTCTTCATGCGGTCCGCGGGGCGCGACGCGCTGCGGAGCTTCGCGGGACCAGCCGTGCTCGTCGCAGATGACGCGACACCTCCCGATTCTCTCCGCGACGTCGTCGTTGTCACGATTCAGCCGCCCGGTGAGGCGCAGCGCGCGCGAACCCGGGCCTGGATCCGTGCGGGCGTGCGTGGCGTCATCGTGCTCGTGCCGTCCGAGTCGCAATTCGCCGCATTGCGCGACGGCGCGGACGGCTGGCTCACATCGGACGCACGCGTGGACGAGCCCGTCTGGCAGCCCGATCTGCCGATCCTGTTCGCTGGTCCGTCACTGAGTGCCGCACTGCTCGATGGCCTCGATCGTCCGCTCCGGTTGAGCGGACCGCTACCGCTGGAACGGTCGGTCGACGCACAGCTCCAATTCGCAATCGAATCGATCACCTCCGCCAACATCGCGGGTGTACTGCGCGGCAGCGATCCCGTGCTGCGTCACGAGTTCGTCGTGCTCACGGCGCATTATGACCATCTCGGCGTGGGTCCGGCCCTCGGCACGGACTCCGTGTACAATGGCTTCTCCGACAATGCCGCCGGCGTCGCGATGCTGCTGGCCATTGCCGACGCGCTGCGCCCGGCACCGCCGTCACGCTCGGTGTTGTTCCTCTTCCCGTCCGGCGAGGAACGCGGGCTGCTCGGCAGCAGCGCGTGGGTCGCCGACCCGCCCGTCCCGCTCGAACGCGTGACTGCCGCGCTCAATCTCGACGCCGGCGCGCCACCGGCCCCGCCCGTTCGCTGGCGTGTCGCCGGCGACACCGGCTCCGTCGCGGTGCGTGGGGCCGCCGCCGTCGTACGCCGAGCTGGCGGAGGCTCACAACGAGAAGGTGGCCAGGCTCCGGAAGATCTACGCCCGGGGTGTGGTGGAGGTCCGCTGGACCGAGGGCGACGAGAGGCGGTTCGTGCAGGGGGACGCCGAGGTGTGGATCCGGCGTCCGTGCACCGCGCTGCGGGTCTCGAAGCTCGCGGACGTCCAGCTGTGGCTGGGCTCGGATGCCGATCGCTACTGGCTGTTCGACCTCGTCGGCGACCAGCGCACGCTGGTCACCGCCGATCACCGGACGGAGCTGGCCGCGCTGGGGGCGGGGATGATCTCGGTGAGGCCCCTGGCCCTCCTGGATCTCATGGGGCTCACGCCGCTCGCCGAGCGCGGTGATCGCCCCGGGTGGCGGGGCGAGGATGCAGGCTGGGTCGTCTCCTCGCCGGGAGCAGGGGGCTCCATGCGGCTGGTCTTCGACCCCCGGACCCGGCTGCTGAAGCGGATCGAGTCGGTCAACGGCGAGGGCGAGGTCGTGCTCGCGAGCACGTTGCGTCGCTACGGGTCGGTCTCCCTGCCGGGG
>JBFJPA010000001.1:0-33745 GCA_041617355.1 Longimicrobiales bacterium | reverse complement strand
GGATGGCGCGGTCGAGGCGGTCGAGCGGCTGCGCAAGGCGAAGGCCGGCAAGGTCACGGTGTTTTCACCGATGCCGAGCCACGATCTGGAGCACGCGCTGCACCCGCCGCAGAGCGGAGTCCGCATGTTCACGCTGGTCGGCGGACTGACGGGCACGGCGACGGGGTTCGCGCTGCCGACCTGGACATCGCTGGACTGGCCGCTCGTGACGGGCGGCAAGCCGATCATCTCGCTTCCGGCCTGGGTCATCATCGCGTTCGAGCTGACGATTCTGTTCGGCGCGCTGTCGACGGTGGCAGGCATGTTCATCCTGGCGCGGCTGCCGAACCGGAAGCCGCTGATCGTCTACGATCCTTCGTTCTCGTCGGACCGATTCGGCGTGCAGATCGATGCGTCGGCGGAGCGAGCGGCCGAGGCGAGGGAGATCCTCAGTTCATCCGGCGCGCTCGAGATCCGGGAAGCACGGTAGGCTCGAGGGCGACGGCGACGGCGAGGAACGGATAACGGGTATGCGAAGGAAACAGGTCACTCTGACCCATGCGGTGCTCGCTGCGGCGATCCTGTTCGGGAGCGCCGGTTGTACACGCATCGACAACGCGCTGGCGTCGGTGCCGTTCCTGGCGTTCATGCGCAGCTCGCCGTCGTTCGATCCGTACGAGTCGCCGCGGCCCGCGCCGCCGGGCGCGGTCCCCTTCGATGGACCGTTGGGTGAGGCGATTCCGCCCATCGCATCGGTTCAGCTCGGTCCGTCGCGTGTCGCAACGGAGGGTGGGCTGCGCGAGTTCGCGTCGGGGCCGTGGGGACAGAACCCGTTCGCGGGTGAAGACCTGTTGCCGCTGGGCCAGGCGATGTACGACCGGCATTGTGCGGTCTGTCACGGCACGCTGGGTCTCGCGGATGGCGGCGCCGTGGCCAGGCCGGGCGAAGACAAATACCCGGCCATTGCACGCAACCTCACGCTGCCGGTCGCCGTTGCGCTGCCGGACGGCTACATCTACGGCATCATTCGCGCGGGTCGCGGCCTGATGCCGCCGTACGGCGCTCGCATCACGCACCGCGAGCGCTGGGCGATCGTGGAATACGTGCGGGAATTGCAGCGGCGCGCGGGCACGCTGCCGGCGACGGGTGCCGCACAGCAGACCGCGCCGGGCGGGGAATAGGCGAGATCGACGATGGCGCACAACGATTCGCACGAGCTGCCGGCCAAGCGCCTGGAAGGAGTACCGGGCGGACTGAAGACGGGTGTGGCCGCGCTGATCCTCATCGGCGTGATCGGATTCGGCCTCGCGCTCTTCACCGACCCTGCGCGCGCATGGCGCTCGTACCTCTTCAACTGGATGTACTTCACGGGCATCGCGCAGGGCGCGCTCGTCCTGTCCATCGTCGTCATGATGACGAAAGGGTTGTGGTCGAAGACGAGCCGGCGCTTCGCGCTGTCCTGGGGCGCGTTCCTGCCGATCGGCTACCTGCTGCTCATCCCGATCTGGGTTTCCGCGCCGGACATCTTCCCCTGGGTCGAGCACCCGGATCCGCCGGGCAAGGCGGCATACCTGAACGTGCCGTTCATGGTGATCCGCCACCTCGTCCTGCTGGGTGGGTTGTTGTTCCTGTCCATGCTCTTCCTGCGTACGGCGCTGCGGCCGGACCTGGGGCTGGCCAAGGACGGCGTGGACGGCAAGCTGCGTGCGCTTTACGACAAGTGGACGCGCGGCTGGCGGGGCCAGGAAGTCGAGGAGCTGGCGGCGCACAAGCGGATCGCCGTGCTCGGTCCCGTCATCGCCGTCGTCTTCGCGCTCAGCTGGTCCGTCGTCGCGTGGGACTTCGTCATGTCGCTCGAGCATCACTGGTTCAGCACGATGATCGGGCCGTACGTCTTCATGGGCGCGTTCCTCACCGGCGTCGCCACGACCGCCATCACGGCCGTCGTGTATGCGCGGCGTGCGGGATTCGGGGAGTACCTTCCCCAGCACCATTTCCACGACCTCGGCAAGCTGACGTTCGCATTCTGCGTGTTCTGGGCGTACCTCTACTTCTCGCAGTTCATCGTGATCTGGTACGGCGGGTTGCCGGTCGAGGTGGCGTTCTTCAACCACCGCTTCTCGCCGCCGTTCCGCATCGTCTCGCAGCTCGTGTTCGCGTGTGTCTTCCTCCTGCCCTTCTTCGGCCTGCTCGGTGTAACGGCCAAGACGCGGCACGGGATTCTGACGCTGTTCGCGTCGATCGTGCTCTTCGGAATGTGGCTCGAGCGCTACTTCCTGATCTATCCGTCGTTCTATCACGGCGCGGACAACCTGCCGTTCGGCTGGCAGGAGATTGCGCCGGCCATGCTCTTCGGTGGCCTCCTGCTGGCGAGTCACCTGTGGTTCGCCGAACGGTTCCCCATGCTCCAGCTCTGGCAGCCCATGAGCGAAGTGGAGTTGGAGGGCGTGGCCGTCGAGGCCTGAGGGTCACGCGTGACGGCCGGGCCGTAGACCCACAGATCGCCCTTCCAGTCTGACCATCGCGGTCGTCGAGCCGTCTGTTGCGGTTGCCGGCACGCCAGCGGCGGCCTAGACTCGACGAATTCGCATATCCACGTGCCTAGATTCGACCGGAGGCGCTCGCCTCACGGAGGTCATGATGCGACGGACTCGTCGAACCCTTTGGATGGTGGGAGTAGGACTCTTCGCGGCCTGCGCCGGCGCCGACCGCGCGGCAGGCCCGCCGGCCTGCGATCCCGACAACGGCGGCCTGGTGCTGCCTCAGGATCTTTGTGCACTGGTGTTCGCGGACAGCCTCGGGCGGGCGCGCCACCTGGCGGTCGCGCCCAACGGCGATGTCTACGTTCGCATGCGCAACGACTCGCTGGGTGGCGGCATCGTCGCCCTGCGCGATGCGGACGGCGATGGGAAGGCAGACCGGATCGAGCGGTTCGTGAGTGATGGGGGAGGCACGGGGCTGGACGTTCACGATGGCATGTTGTGGTTCTCGACGAACACGGCGGTCTATCGGATGCCGTTGCCGACGGACGGGTCGCTGGTGCCGAGCGGCGCGCCGGAGCTGGTCGTGGGCGGATTCCCGGACCAGCGCAGTCACGCGGCGAAGCCGTTCGCATTCGATGGCAGTGGTGGTCTCTACGTGACGGTCGGCTCGCCGACGAATGCGTGTCAGCCCGTCGCGAATGACCGGCAGGTGGGCTTCGCCGGCCAGGATCCGTGTCCGGAATTCGCGCAGCAGGCAGGAGTCTGGCGTTTCGACGCGACCCGTGCGGGTCAGACACAGGCGGACGGGCAGGCGTACGCCGTGGGCATCCGCAACGCGATGGCGCTGGCATGGAATTCGTCCGCGGTCGCGCTGTACGTGGTCCAACACGGCCGCGATATGCTCGACGTGATGGCGCCCAGCGCGTTCACGCCGGAGGCCAATGCGACGAAGCCGGGCGAGCTGATGTACCGGCTGACGGGTGGCGACTCGTTGCACCATCCGTATTGCTACTGGGATCTGGATCTGCAGCACGCGGTTCTGGCGCCGGAGTACGGCGGTGATGGTCAGGCGATCGGCCGGTGTGATCGATATCCGGAACCGCAGGCCGCGTATCCCGCGCACTGGGCTCCCAATGACATCGTGTTTTACGAAGCCACGCTGCTCCCCGCGCGTTATCACGGTGGCGCGCTGATCGCCTTCCACGGCTCGTGGAACCGCGCGCCGCTGCCCATGGGCGGCTACCTGGTGGCGTTCCAGCCGATGGTGGATGGTGAGCCCGGCGGCGAATACGAGGTCTTCGCTGATGGCTTCATGGGTGCACCCGAGATCGCGAGTCCGGATCGCGCCCAGTACCGGCCGACGGGCGTGGCGGTGGGGCCGGACGGTTCGGTCTATATATCCGACTCAGTGACGGGACGGATCTGGCGGGTCGTGCCGAGATCGTGATGCCACGCCTCGCGCCGTGGCTCGCCGCCGGATTGTTGCTGCTGCCGGCCGGCCTGGCGGGTCAGGCGCCGGCTCCGCTGACGACGCACGCGGAGCAGATCGGCTGGCGGGGTCTGACACCGCACGATTCCGTGGTCGCGTTCTACACGCGGCTGGCCGCGACATCGCCTCACGCGCGGCTGCGCGAGATCGGGCGGAGCCGGGAAGGCCGGGCGCTGCTGCAGTTGACGCTTTCGCGCCCCGCGGTGAACGAGCCGTGGGAGGCGCACGCCAGCGGCCGGCCCATCGTGTTCATCTCCGCGCAGGTCCACGGCGACGAGCCGGCTGGCAAAGAAGGCCTGATGTTGTTCGCGCGCGATCTCGCGATGGGTCCACTCGCGGACCTGCTCGACCGCGTCGTCTTCGTGCTCGTGCCGCAGGTCAATCCCGACGGCGCCGAGGCGGGGAACTGGGGCACGCGCGCCAACCGCGCCGGCTACAACATCAATCGCGATTATCTGCGCCTGGTCAACCCGGAGACCCGCGCCGTCGTTTCGGCTCTTGCCGCGTGGCGGCCGCACATCGTAATCGACGCCCACGAGCTGACCGGTCCGCGCTCCTACGACTTCTATACGCTGCACCCGACGACGATGAATGCGCCCGACGCGGTCGTCGGGCTGGCCGCCGGATCGCTGACGGCTGCGGTCCGCACCGCGATCGAAGCGGCGGGCTACACCTGGTTTCCGTACCACTTGCAGCCGAGCGACCCGACGCGTGTCGCCGCGGACGGGCTGCGCCCGGCCGAATACGGCGGCCGCACGCTGCGCGGCTACGGTGGCGAGCTGGGTGCGGTGACCTTGTTGTTCGAGAGCAAGCGCGACCGCGAGTCGCCGGACGCGCGCGTCGGCATCGAGCGTCGCGCGCGTATGCAGCGCATCGCCATGGAGGCCGTGGGTCGCTTCGCGGCGGATAGCGCGGCCGGCCTGCTCGGCGCCGTCAGAGAAGCCAGGACCGTCATGCGCGAGCGCGGCGCGACGTGGGACGCGGCGGACTCGGTCGCCGTGACAGCGGACGTGATCGTCAGTCGCGTCGTCGATTACCGCATGCCGGAGATGCGACGCAGGGCGAGCGGCGAGGGCTTCGAGCCGACGGGCCGGACGCTGCCGCTGCGGGTCCCACTGCGCGACAGCGCGGTCGCGACACTGTCCCGGGTGCGGCCGGTCGCGTACCTGATCGAAGCGCACCGTGGTGACCTGGCCGAGCAGCTGGCGATGCACGGTCTGGCCGTCGAGCACCTGGCCGGCACCGTCGAGCTGGATGTCGAGAGCTACCGCGTGGACCGCATCACGACCGCGGACGAGTGGTACGAAGGCTACCTGCCCCGCAGCGTCCGCACGACGGCAGTTCGGCGCGCGGTAACGTTCACAGGCGCGTGGCTGGTCCGGACGGATCAGCCGAATGCGGCGATCCTGTTCTCGCTGGCCGAGCCCGAGAGCGAAGACTCCTTCGCGACCACGGGCTGGCTCGCGACAGAAGAGGCGACGGGCCAGTTCCTGCCGGTCCACCGGGTCCGCACGCTGCCCGATTCGCTCCCGATCCAGCGCGACTGAGCCGTGTCGCGCCGAGCCTGCGCAGCCTTATCTTGACGCGATCCTTGCAGCAATCCTGGAGATGTCAACGATGCGGACGCTAATGCTGCTCGCCTTTCTCGCCACCCCCGTGATAGCGCCGGGCACGGCCCGCGCCCAGGCACAACCACAGCTGCTGGAGCAGGCCCGCGGGATCCTCGCACGTCACCCCGTGGTCGATGGACACAACGACCTGCCCTGGACCATCCGCAACGACGCGACGGCGCCGCTCGACGTCGAGGCCTATGACCTGACGCGAACGACGCCCGGCCACACGGACCTGGCGCGCCTGAAGCGGGGCGGCGTCGGTGGCCAGTTCTGGTCCGTCTACCTGCCCGGTGAGATCGCGGACAGCGGCTACGCACGCGTACAGCTCGAGCAGATCGACATCGCGAGGCGAGTCATCGAGAAGTACGACGCCTTTGAGCTCGCGCTCACCGCCGACGACGTCGAGCGCATCATGCGGAGCGGCCGCGTCGCGTCCATGCTCGGCATGGAGGGCGGCCACGCGATCGAAAACTCGTTGGGCGCTTTGCGTGCGTTCTACTCGCTCGGCGCGCGGTACATGACGCTGACGCACAACGTCACGCTGGATTGGGCGGACGCGGCGGTCGACCAACCGAAACACGGAGGTCTGACCGAGTTCGGCCGCGAGGTGATCCGCGAAATGAACCGGCTCGGCATGCTCGTCGATCTGTCGCACGTCTCGCCGGCTGTGATGAGCCAGGCGCTCGACGTCACGGAAGCGCCCATCATCTTCTCACATTCGTCAGCCCGCGCGCTGACCGACGTACCGCGCAACGTGCCGGACTCGATCCTGGCCCGGCTCAAGGACAACGGCGGCGTCGTCATGATCACGTTCGTGCCGGCCTTCGTGAACCCCACGGTCGCGCAGTGGAGTTACGTGCAGCGTCCGCAGCTGCAGGCACAGCTGCAAACGCGGCTGGCAAACGTTCAGGACGCTGCGGAGAGGACGCGGCTGGCCGAGGAGTTCTGGAAGCAGCACCCGGCGCCACGCGCCCGTCTCGAGGATGTCGCCGACCACATCGATCACGCCCGCCGTATCGCCGGCGTCGACCATGTCGGCCTGGGTGGTGACTTCGACGGCATCGACGACGTCGTCATCGGCCTCGAAGACACATCGACGTACCCGAATCTCATCGCCGAACTGCTGCGACGCGGCTGGACCGAGGCAGACATCGCGAAGCTGACCAACGGCAACATCCTGCGCGCCATGCGGCAGGCCGAGCGCGTCTCGGCACGGCTGCGTGCGGAGCGGCCGGCTTCGATACGTACCATTCGGGACTGACGGAACGGGTAACGGAATCCGCGCACGCGGGCCGCGCGACCCGTTCCGTTCAACGCAGGAACACGCCGTCCCGTTCGTCTTCCTCTGTAACGACGATGTCGACGATGAGGCCATCCGCGATCCGGATGGCTTTCAGATCGTACTGCCCGGCGGGTGAGCCCTCGGCCGTGTAGATCAACCACCGGTCATCGGGCGACCAGTGCGGTGTGTAGCGCAGGCCGGGACCGGAGGTGAGAATACGTCGACTCGAGCCGTCCAGATCCTGGATGACGATCTGTGACTCGGATTCGCTCTCCGCGTGGTAGGCGATGCGCGCGCCGTCATTGGAGAAGTCGGCGCTGTATTCGTTCTCGGGGGCGGACGTGATGCGCCGCTCCTCACCCGTCTCGACGTCGAGGAGGAATACGTCGAGCTGACCGTCGACCTCACGACTGAGCAACAGGTGTCGCCCGTCCGGTGACCAGTCGCCCGGGCCGAGCGATGAGGCTAGAGGCTCCTTCGTCAGTTGGCGCAGCTCGCTCCCATCCACGTTCATGACGTAGATGTGTCCGGGGAACGGGCCTGGATCGCCCAACTCGAAACCGCGCGTCGACATGAACGCGATGCGGTCCGCAGACGGTGACCACGCCGCGAGGAGGTCGTAGTCCGGATGATTCGTGAGGTTGACCGCATCGCCGCCCGCCGCGGGCATGACGTAGATCTCATAGTTGCCGTCGCGGCGGGAAAGAAACGCGATACGGCTTCCGTCCGGTGATGGGCTGGCTCCCCAGCTGGCCGCGCTGTCCGACGTGATACGAGATATCGCCCCCGTCGCGCGGTCGAGCACGTACAGGTCGGACTTGCCGCCCCGGTGGCCGGTGAAGACGATCCGGGCAGTTTCCATCGACCACTCGACGCCTGGCGAGCGGTGCTCTTCCTGTGCAACACAGGTGGTCAGCAACAACAGTGATACGGCGTTGGCGGCGCGATTCATCGGGCTTCTTCGGTTGCCTAGTCGTCTACTGATGGCTTCCACGTTTCGCGCTCGAGTCTTTGGCGCCGCCTGCGAAGGAGGTCGGTACCGCCTGCGCCGTCGGGGGCCGATTCGGGCGCTGGGGCCGACCGCCTTGTCCGCCCGATCCACCCCCGGGCCCCGCGCAACATTTCACTGTAACTTTTGCAGTGGCAACTCGGTCATCTCTCGGGAAGCGCGCACCCGGCACTCGACGGGAGGCATGGGCATGAACGTCATGACACGGAAGACAGGCGGTCGTTCCCACGGAATCCTCGGCCGTGCCCTGGTTCTCGGCGTCGCCGTGGGCGTCCTCCTCGGGGCGCCGCTCCGCCAGGCCGCGGCACAGACGACGGGACCGGACCTGGACGTCATCTCCTGGATGGTGGGATGTTGGTCCGCCGACGGCGTCGAGGAGCGGTGGACAGACGGAGCAGGCGGGCAGATGCTCGGCGTGAATCGCGAGTTCCGCGACGGCCGCGTCGACCGCTGGGAATCTCTGCGCATCTTCCAGGGCCGCTCGCGCCTGATTCTCGCGGCAAACCCGTCACACCAGCCGCCTGCCCAATTCGTGGCCCGCGTCGCCACGACCGACAGCGTCGCCTTCCACAACCCGGAGCACGACTTCCCGACTGAAATCCGGTACCGGCGAGTGCGTCGAGATTCCATGACCGCCGTTGTGACCGGACCGGGGGCCGACGGTCGCGTACGTGGTTTCGAGATCCGGTTCGGCCGCGTCTCTTGCGATCCGGCATGAGCAGGCGGTCACGATCGCCGCTGGTTTCGCCACGCGCGGCCCCTCCTCTCGATCCCTCCGTCAGGCGGACTCCGCCTTCGCCTCTTTCCGACGAAGCCACCGCCCCGCCACCGCCGCGACGATCAGGCTGGTCCCCATCGTTCCGACCACTCCGTCGAACGCCGATCGGACGGGTGATGTCGCCGCCGTTGCGGCCACCAGGTCCGCCACCTCTTCCTCGGACATCCCCATATTGACGTAGGTCTCCCGATACCCGTCGGCCATCGCCGTGAAGTAGTCGGGGAATACCACAGTCGTCACCAGCCACGACGTGACGAAGATGATCAACGAGCCGACGAGTCCAACGATCAGACCGTTCTTGATTTGGCCCAACCAGCTATCCGTCGAGGCTCGCTCGCGCAAACACAGGACGACCGTCGCCACGTTGATCAGGATCGCGATCGCCAGAAAGACGAAGGCCATCTCGTATCGGCGGTGCCACCCGGCGAAGCCAAACGCCAGGCTCAGCACGGCGACCGCACTTCCAAGAATCACTCCCCAACGGACAGGTCCCGTCATCGCCACTCCCGGACTGAGGGTTGAACACACCACACCATGCTAGACACGGAGCGAACAACGAAAGCCCCGCGCCGCGTAATACGATTCCGCGCCGTTGTGATAGAACCACGCGGTTCCGTAACGGAAATCGCCGAAGACGGCGCCGCCGAGCGAGCGGATGTCCGGCGGCGTCTCCAGCCAGCTCGAGGTCTTCGTGTCGAACTCGCCGAGCTCCTGCAGCGTTCGGTACTGCTCCACGGTCAGGAGTCTGGCCTCCATCCGGGAAGCCATGTTGGCGGCGCTGCCCTTGGGCTTGTGTTTCTTGCGGGCCTCCAGTGCCTCGTGATCATAACAAAGGCTCCTGCGGCCTGCGGGACTCTCCTTCGCGCAATCGAAGAAGACGTATTCGTTCGTCGTCCTGTCGTGACCGACCACATCCGGCTCGCCACCCGTTCGTTCCATTTCGGCGAGTGACCACAGCTTCTCCGGCTGGGCTTCCAGCTTCGCCTCCACGTTCCGCCACTGCACGCCTCCGTGGCGGGCCGGGTTTGCCTCAAAGCGAGCTTTCAGCGTCTCGAGCAGCGCGTTGCGCTGCTCTGCGGTGAGTTTATTCACGGCGCGCGTCTTCGGCATTCTGATCCTTTTGGAGTCGGGACCCTCGATCAAGGCCGTGGTGACGACGTCACGAGTTACCTCCCCGCACATTGTGCCTGTGCCGATGGATCAGCCCGTGAACACCGTTTCGCGGCTGACGAAGCAAAGACCGTTGCCGAACGGATCGGACACGTAGAACGACTCCTCGCCCCACGGTCGCCGTGCAATTTCGCCCAGTGGCCCGACGCCAGGCGGGTTGTCCTCCGCAAATCGAGCCCCTGCCCGTCGACACGCCTCGTACGTGTTCTGGAGATCGGCGACGGCCAGATAGAGCGGTTCGGGAAGTGGATTCGCCGTGTAGCCGTCGCCGTCCGCCTGCGGATCGAAACAGGCCAGGATCGTCCCCTCGCAGTCGAAGTAGTGACGACCAGGCGAGATGCGCTTTCCTGGCGCAGCGAGAATCGTCGCGTAGAACCGTTGCGCGGCGTCGATATCAGAAACCGGAACGAGAATGCGGTAGAGGTGTGCCATCTCGGATCTCCTCCGTGTGCGCTCCTCCTGCGCGTATCCTGCTGCCATCCGCCGCCGCGTCCGCGGTGCACGTCCCGTGTCAGGCAGCTTGAACAAAGACTGGAGGAACGCCGTCGAGTGACGTCTCCCGTTACTTCGGCACTCAGCGCCCGATCTCGTCCGTGGTCATCGCGATCAGGTCGTCCAGTCGCGTCCGAAGACTGGCCAGCTCGCTCCGGCCCGAACTCAGCCACGCAAGTCGGAGGGTGATCGCGTTGCGAATCGGCAGGGTGGTTGGGAATTCCACCATGCCGCGGCTGGGGAATGGCTGGGCCCTCACGCGCTCCTGAACCGTGAGGCCCTCGCCTGCGCTCTGGAAGAACTCGTTGCCGATGGAGTAGTCGAGTCGGATGGACTGGCCAAGGAGTGGCGCAAGGTGCTCCATGGCGATCTGACGCGCGTACAGTTCTTCCTCGATGACGTCGGCCAATGCCTCGTCGAGGCCTGCCAGACCGATCCGAAGTTCCGCTTGCTGAACCCGCGCCAGGCGCCCGGACGCAATCAGCGCGGTGACGGCGCCGATGGAGGGGTTCAACGAGAGGTTCCAGCCGGTGCTCAGCCACGCCAGCGTATCGGGCACCGTGATCAAGCCTGCTCCGCCCGCCGCATCGATCGTTTGGACGAGGGCCGAGAGACCGGAGATCTGCCGATCGATCGCCACGATCTCCACTGCAACGAGCTCGCGATTTCGCTCCAGTTCCGTCCGGACGCTGATCAGTTCCTGCCTCAGCTCGCGAGCGAGGTCGCGGTCCTCGCCCCAGCCTTCCAGAAAGAAGGCGAGCAAGATGCTGACAACGATGACTACACCCTCCAGGAAAAGCGCACTCGCTCGGCGCGGCTGACTCACGGTCGCTCCTCCGAGTTCTCCCTCGCCAATTCGTGACGACTTCGGGCTTGTGCTGTGCGACCAGAATGTCGGCGTGGGGCGCGCGCTGCAAGGCGGGTGCGCCGGATCCAAGCGCAAAGCGCAGGTCGGAAACGGGGCGCTCTAGGTGTAAACCCGGAACGTCAGGGAAGCCCCAAGAAAGTGCGCGCTGCCGATATGCCGTGTACGCACCGTTCACGGCCTCCCCATCCAGATCCACGCGATGAAGTCTACGAGCGGTGGCTCGCCACCGGCCTGACGGAGGCGTGCGTTGACCTGGCCGCGGTGGTACATCGAGTGCAGTATGACCTGCTGGATGGCCTGGCGCAGATTGGCCGTCTTGACCTCACCGAATCGCTCCACGAGCTGTGCCGCCCACGGGAAATCGACCGTCCGCTCGAGATCTTCGGTGGAAAGCGAGCGAAGGTACGCATCGATTTGCGCATGCGCATCCCGTCCCCACGCCCGAATCGCCGCGAGATCGGGAAACGAGGACAGCGGCGGAAACGCGAGCGGCTCGCCTCGCCAGATCCGCAGGTACGCCCACTGCACTTCGTGAATGTGGTGGAGCAGCTCGCGCGTGCGATCGTCGATCGCGTCCTCCGGCACCGCCTCGACCGCATCCCAAACGAGCCCGTCCGCCCACGCCGCATGTCGCGTCAGATCGAGCAATTCGTCCATAGACCCCCCTGTACCCGTGCCCGATTAACGCGCCTCTACCTCCGCCCCGTGTGCCAAGGAAACGGCGACGTCCACGGAGCCGCTGCCCTGATAGACGTACTCGAAGGTGACGCAGCCCGGCGTCGCGGCAGGACAGTAGTAGCTGATGAACCGCAGCTTGGCATGGCGTCCGTCGGCGGTCCGAATCGCGTAGACGTTCGGCTTCGGCTTCAGGATGTGGCTCGTCCAGCCGTAGGTGTACCAGCGCCCGATCGCGGCGTTGGCCGAGTCGCTGCCGGCCGTGGAGCCGATGTAGCCGTCGGTCGGGACCGTGGCCACGGAATCGAACGCGACCTCGCCGAGGTCCACGATGCCACCATCGCCGGCGAAGCCGGTCCCGCCATTCGCGATCACGCGAAACCGGCGGAACGCCAGATCCCAGTCGCGAGGGCCAGGTCGTTCGACGATGACACCGCGGGAAAAGTCGAAGAAGGTCCAGCGGTCGGCCGACGTCGCATCGAGCGTCACGCGCACGGGTCCGACGAGCGCGTCACCAGCTTCCTTTGGCTCGACCGGTGTCGGAGGGTATCCCTCGATGCTGGGCCGGCGCAGCGCCGCCGCAATGAGAAGCACGGCGAGGAATGCGACGAAGGCGAGGATCAGGCCGGGCGCGGTGTAGCGCCGCCAGTCGCCCGGCCCGGGGGTGGACACGGAAACGACGTTAGCGCGGCCGCTCCGCGTCGCCGCGCTCGTAGCCGAGGATCCGATTCAGCCGCCGCAGATATACGATGAGGCCGGCGCCGAGCAGCGCGAACAGGGTCGCAAGCAGAAGCGTGGACGTGCGCCCGGTCGCGTTCCACACGCGAACATCCCAAACGGCGAATCCGAAGCAGAAGACAATGCCTGCCGTGATCAGGAATCGGTGGAACGCGACCAGGTTCATATCAGCTGCCCGAAACCAGTTCTTCTTCGAGGTCGTGCGTCAGGCTTTCGCGCAGCTCCGGGTGCTCGTACAGCAGGTAGCCGCCCATCACGCCAGCCGCAATCAGGTTGCCGACGACGATGGTCCACCAGTGGATCGCATCGAGCAGCCAGGCCGCCACGATCGCCATCAGTCCGATGAAGAGCACCTCGAGCGTCACGAAGAACAGGACGATGCCGAGCAACAGCGGCGGCTGCCGGCGCGCGCCTTCGACCATGGCGGACGCGCCCAGGCCGACGAGCAGGAACGCGAACAGGTGGATGCCCGTGTAGCCGATGATCGTCGTCGCGGCCATCGAAACTTCGGCGACGCCGCGCGCGCCCAGGAACATGGCCGACCCCAATGCCGCCGGCGTAAAGAGGATCCGCCCCTCGATCACGTCGAGCACGAGGAACCAGAGCATGACGGCGGTCGCGCCGATCAGGCCGGCGACGAGGCCCTCGCGGATCGTGCGGTGCGCATCGAGGATCTCGCCGAGACTGACGTCCTCCTCGGCCGGTCCCGTCACGCGCAGGTAGCGGAGCAGCACGATCGCCGCGATCAGGTTGCCGATCAGCACCTCCGGCCAGCCCAGCGCACTGACCACGTCGGTTCCCGAGATCATGATCCCGGCGTAGAAGATCAAGTCGAACAGCAGGAAGCCGACGACCAAACCGACGAGCAGGGACGGGCGAATGCCCGCCCGTTCCATCAGCTTCGCCACGGCGATGCCGACCAGCATGAACACGCCGAAATGGAGCAGCGTGTAGATCCCCAGCGTCACCGGGCCGGCCGCGAAGTCGAGCCCCACGATCGTCCGGGCCACGAACAACGGCGTGTCGAATGGCGTCGCCCGAACGGCATCGATGACCAGGAACCAGAACGCGAGCACACCGGCGGCGATCAAGCCGCCGGTCGCGCCCCGGCCGAGTGTCGTTTGCGGTCGTCTCATGCGGAGCCTCCACTCTGGAGGTTGGGATCCCGGTGCCGGTGCCGGACCGGGATCGGCGTGCTCAGCGGCCTGAGGGCGGGCCCGATGGATCGGGTCGCCGATCTGCCAGCTTCTGCTGCTTCACGAGCAGCACCACGATGCCCGCGCCCACCAGGATCGGCGGCACGGCCATCAGCAGTCCTGCCCAGAACATTCCGACCATCAACTCATGCATGTTCCAATCCCCTGAACGTTACCACCGTTCCATCAGCACGATGACCACGAGGATCACCGCCAGCGGCAACGGCGAAAGGGCGATCCACCAGAGCCGCTTCGGCTCGAACTTCAAATGCATGTAGTACAGTGCGACCAGCACCGCCTTCCAGACGGCCATCGCCAGCAGGATCAGAATCAGGACCTGCTTCGGGATCTGTGATATGAATGCGACGCCGACCTCGGCCGCCGTCAGCACGGCCAGGTACAGCCAGATCATGTAGTAGTTCGGCTTCTTGTGCTCTGCCGCGGTCCCGGCCGCTCCACTCGAATCCGCCATGCCGTCCTCCGCGCTCAGATCAGGTAGACGATCGTGAACAGGATGATCCAGACCAGGTCGACGAAGTGCCAGTACAAGCCCATGATCTCGACGCCGCCGGTGTTGCTCGCGGTGTAGCGCCCGCGGAACGCCTGGATCGTCGTGAAGATCAGACACAGTACGCCGATCGACACGTGCGTGCCATGGAAGCCCGTCATGGTATAGAACGTCGCGCCATAAAGCGGCCCGCCCAACACCGCGTCGCCGCCCGCCCGGCCATGCGCCGCATAACTTTCCGCCATCGGCACGAATCCTTCATGCACGAGAATCGTGTATTCCCAGGCCTGGATACCGAGAAAGACCAGGCCCAGCGCCACGGTCGCGAGCAGATACATCTTCAGGCCCTTCTGGTTGCCCTGCTCGATCTCGGCGAACGCCTTCACCATTGTCACGGAGCTGCAGATCAGGATGAAGGTGTTCAACGCGGTCAGCGGCACGTTCAGTACGATGCCTGGCTCCGCGAACTGCTCGGGCCGCGCGAAGCGAAGGATGATGTAGGCGCCGATGAGACCGGTGAAGAACATGACCTCGGACAGCAGGAACACCCACATGCCCAGCTTCAGGTTGTAGACGCCGAACCCCGATCCGGGTCGGTCCAACGTCGCGGCAGTTGCCGTGCTCATGTCGATCCGCTCCTCCGTGAGGGGTTCAGTGTGCGCCCGGGGCGGTCTGTCCGCCCCTGCCCGGTTCCGTCTGCAGCCAGTAGTCCCTCTCCGTCTCCGGCGCGCTGTATTCATACGGTCCGCGATAGACCGTCGGCGTCACGCCGCCCCAGTTTCCGTGTGGCGGCGGCGAGGGCGCAGTCCATTCGAGCGAATTCGCCTCCCACGGGTTCGCGTCCGATTTCTTCCCCTTCTTCAGGCTCCACAGGAAGTTGAACGCGAAGATCAGCTGGGCCGCGAACAGCAGCAGCGCATTGATCGTGATGAAGACGTTCGTGTCTTGCTGCGCCGCCAGGTTCGGATACTGCGTCGGATCGTAGAGCCGGCGCATCATCCCGCCCGTGCCCAGCATGTGCATCGGAAAGAAGACGAGGTTGAAGAAGATGAACGTGGTCGCGAAGTGCAGCACGCCCAGCTTCTCGCTCATCAGTCGGCCGAACATCTTCGGATACCAGAACGTGATCGCCGCGAAAATGCCGAACAGGCTGCCGCCCACCAGCACGTAGTGGATGTGGGCGACTACGAAGTACGTGTCGTGCAGCGGGATGTCGACCGGTCCCGCCGCCAGGAACACGCCGGACAGCCCGCCGATGACGAACAGCGAGACGAAGCCGAGCGCGTAGAGCATGGGCGTGTGGAAGCGGATGTTGCCGCCCCACAGGGTGCCCAGCCAGTTGAACGTCTTGATCGCCGAGGGCACCGCGATGATCAGCGTCGTGATCATGAAGAACCCGCCCAGCATCGGGTTCATGCCGCTCATGAACATGTGGTGGCCCCACACGATCCAGCCGATGAAGCCGATCCCGACGATCGCCCAGACCATCGCGGCGTAGCCGAAGATCGGCTTGCGCGCGCCATTCGCGAGGACATCGGAAACGAAGCCCATGGACGGCAGGATCAGGATGTAGACCTCGGGGTGGCCGAAGAACCAGAACAGATGCTGCCACAGGATCGGCTGGCCGCCGCCCTCGGGCCGGAAGAACGAGGTGCCGATGGTGATGTCGAAGAAGAGCATGATCAGGCCGCCGGCCAGGATCGGCACAGCGAGCAGGATCAGCACGGACGTCACGAACAAGGCCCACGTCGAGAGCGGCAGACGGAACCAGGTCAAGCCGGGCGCGCGCATGTTGATGAGCGTCGTGATGTAGTTCACGGCGCCTATCAAGGAAGAGAACCCGAGGACAACGAGGCTCACACACCAAAGCTGCTGGCCGAGTTTGACGCCGCTGTAGACGTCGCTCGTACTGAGTGGTGCGTAGCCGGTCCAGCCGGCGCTAGCGGCGCCGCCGACCACGAAGAAACTCGCCATCATCAGGATGCCCGCCGAGGCGGCCATCCAGAACGAGATCATGTTCAATCGAGGGAACGCCATGTCGGGCGCCCCGATCTGCAGCGGAATCAGGTAGTTTGCCCAGACGCCCACGAGCAGCGGCATGATCGCGAAGAAGACCATGATCGTGCCATGCATGGTGACGAGGGCATTGTAGAACTCCGGCAACATGACGCCCTGGTTGACCATGGTCTCGGGCAGCAGGTTGCCGCCGGGCAGGGGCATGTTGGGGTCGGTCGGCCAGGCGAGCTGCCAGCGCATGGCCATGGCGAGGAGCCCGCCAAAGAGCAGGAAGAACAGGCTCATGAACAAGAACTGAATGCCGATGACCTTGTGGTCGGTCGAGAACACGTAGCGCCGGATCCACGGGATCTGCTCGTGGTGCTCGTGTGCGACGGCGTGTGCTTCGTGGGGCACCGCGACAGTGCTCATGGTCGTCGTTCCTCGTTCAATGCGCGTGGGTGGCGGTCGGTGTGGCGGCCGGCGTCGGCTCGGCCGGCGCAGCGGCGCCGGCCAGCGGCGCCGAGTTGCCGCCGGCGCTGGCGACGGCCTGCATCTCCTGGCCGTACCACGTGTCCCAATCCGCAGCCGCGAGCACGGTCATCGTGCCCTTCATTCGATAGTGGCCGGTCCCGCACAGCTCCGCGCAGCCGATGGTGTATTCGCCGGGCGTCGTCGCCTCGAACCAGGCGGGAATGCTCATCCCGGGAACGGCGTCCTGCTTGAGGCGGAGCTCCGGGAGGTAGAAGGAGTGGATCACGTCCTCGGACTGCAGTTGGACGTGGACCTTGGTGTTGACGGGGACGTGCAGCTGGTTCCGTTTGACGAAGTCGTCGGCGGTGTCCAGCTGCCCGTCCGCGCCCGGATACGTCACGTTCCATTCGAACTGCTTGGCCGTGATGCGGAGCTCGATGCCCGCGTCGGGGAATCGCCGGGGGTCCTTGATGTCGAGCCAGAGGCCGCGGCTCATGACGCCGACGATGACCACGATGATCGCCGTGGCCACGGTCCACATGATCTCCATCGTGCTGTTGCCGTGAGTGAAGCGAGCCTTGCGGCCCTCCTTCCCGCGGTACTTGATCAGGTAGTAGATCAGCAGGGCCTCGACGAGGACGAAGACGACGCCCGTAATGACCGCGATGATAAAGAACATCCGGTCGATGTCGGCGCCGAACGTCGAGATGTTCTGCGGCATCCGCCAGAACCCGTCCATGTCTCCTCCTCGCGCTCCGCGAGTGCGATCGGTTGACTAGCGGTCGCCCGTGCGCGGGGCGACGGTCCCGTGGTGGTCGTGCGGATCGAGCGGCGCACCCAGTGGCACGACCGCGTTCGCCGCCATGGAAGCGCTGTAGCCGAACGTGACGGTCGCGGTCCCGTTCGGGTCCACCGTCACCTGCTGCGTCTGCACGCCGTACTTCTCGTGCCACGCCTCCAGTGTGTAGGTGCCGGGCGGAACGTTGCCGATCCGGAAGGAGCCGTCCGTGCCGCTCACCGCGAAGTAGGGGTGCGCAACCACACCGATGTACATCTCCATCCAGCCGTGCACGTCGCACTGGACGGGGATCATGACCTCGGCCGCGCTGAACGAGCGGTTCGTCGTCATGTTGTTCGGCTGGCTGATGTTGAACGTACGGTTGTTGGTCGGAGCGGCCTTGATGTTGTGCAACAGGCCGTCACTGTTCTGAAAGGCGACGGTCTGGCCGACCTGTGCGCCCACGACGTGCGGGATGTAGACGCAGCCGTCCTGGTTCACGTTGACCGGCGTGGACGGCGCCGGATAGTCACCCGTGATGCCTTCCTTGATGTAGACGAAGACGTTGGTCAGCTTGCCGCCATTCGCGATGACCGTCTCACGTGTGGGCGTCGTCGTGTGTTTGGCGGCACAGGGCGCCTCCGCGCTCATATCGACCGTCGCATTCGCGGGCGCTTCACCCGCGAAGTCGATGCTTCCCGTGATCGTGCCGGCATCGGCGACTGCGGCGGGCGCCGCAGCGGGCGTGGCGGCCTCGCCGCCCCCCGCCTCGCCGCTGTCGCCGCCGCCGCATGCGAATGCGGCTGCGAGGGACAGGACTGTCATCGAGCCGGTGAGTCGTCGAGCGATACGCATACTGCCTCCGAGTCGGTTGGGTTGTGTTGCCACGTCACGCACGGGTCCGCCGTACGAGACGGGGCAGTGAAAGGCAAGCATCCGTCGCGCCATCACGGCGGGACGTGCCGATCGTTCCTGTTGTCTGGCGCGCCGCGCGAGCGGCGTGGGAACATCAATCGCCCTGCTGCTCCCGTTCGCGGCGCTGCGCGCGGCCGACGACGAAGACGCCGAAGCCGGCCGTCAGCAGGACCGCGATGAGCGGCGTCGCATACGACGTCGCCGGCGTCGGCTCCGTGAGCTGCAGGAAGTACCACGTGCTGAGCGAGCCCTTCGTCCCGCTCTCGCCGTTGTCGCCGTCCCAGGCGAAAAACGCCATTGGGATGGCCTGTCCGGCCGGGAACGACAACGCGTTGGCGGAATCGGTCGCGGCGAGCGGCCGGCGCACCATGAGGTGCCACTGGCCGGCCTCGAAGACGGCTTCGCCCGTGAGGCCGTTGCCCGGACCGCCGAGCGACTCCAGCACGCCCGGCCCGCGGCCGCGCGCCTCGCGCACGCCCGTCGTGCTCTGCCAGTGCCACGCATAGACCGGCTCGCGCGTGCTGCCCATGAAGAAGTACGGGCGATCCATGCCCGTCGGTGGTGTGCGCGGGAACCATACCGCGATGCCGTCCGGCGTCGCGGGCGCCGCAACGGAATCGCCTGCGGCGGCTGCCGGGTCTTCGTGGGGTGCCATGATGCGCGTGACGCCGGCTCGCCAGTCGCCCCAGACCGGGTCCGGGCTGTTCGAACGGTCGCTCCAGCTCAGCCGCATCACGAGGTCCGTGCCGTCGTGAACGGCCTGGACCCACACGCCGGTCACGGCCGGCGCGAACCAGCGCGGCCTGACGATGATCTGGCCGACGAGCGGGATCCAGAACCGCTGAACGGTTGCCCACGCCGAGTCGGTCGGCGATGCGGGCAGGCCATTGGCAGCGCGGCGGGCCTCGACGACCTCGCGCACGCGCGGCGTCTCGCCACCGAGGCTCTTCACGTAATGGGCGACGGCCCACAGTTGTTCGTCCGTGACGATGTTGGCGGCCAGCGCGTCGCTGTAGGACGGCATCGGCGTGCCGTCCAGGCCCGTGCGCAGCCGCCGGTAGATGTCCTCGACCGTGCCGCCGCCGTTGAAGTACCAGGGCTGCGACAGGTCCGCCGGCCGGATCGGGAAGCCGTTGTCGTCCTCCTGCGTCGGCGCCGACTCGCCATCGCCCCGACCCGCCTCGCCGTGACACTTGAAGCACTCGAGCGCGCGGTAGACCTCGGCGCCTTCGGCGAGCACTGCGTCGTTCACGCCCGGCGCACGTCCGAATTGGATGACATCCGGCGTGTCCGTTTCGAAGAACCGAGAGAACGTCTTCAGGTAGGAGACGAGGTTCTGTTTTTCAGTCGACGACAGCGCCGTCCGCCAGCCCGGCATGGCCGTGCCGGGCATGCCTTCGTCGATGACCTTCAGGATGTCGGAGTCGGTCGGCAACGAGCCGGTGTTCGTCGTGCGCACCTGGTAGAGCGCCTGCGTGAAGTCGCGAGGGCGGGGCAGCATCCAGTCGGCCGCATCGCCCTGGCCGCGGCCGTCGACGCCGTGGCAGCTCGCACACCAGCGATCGTAGACCGGCTTGCCGGGGTGGTTCGCATCCTGCCCGGCAGCGGCGGCTGGCGAGAGCAGCGCCGCGCACACGAGGGCGGGGGTCAGTCTCACGCGCGTGCGCATCAGTGACCTCCCGCCTCGGCGCCGTGCGCTTCCATCACGCGCGGCTCCCAGGGCGTCTGCTCGTAGAGAAACAGGATCACGGCCCAGATCTCATCTTCGGTCAGGAAGTCCTCCCAGGCCGGCATGGCGGAGTTCCACGGCGTGCCCTCACGGGGCAGGCCGACGCCGCCCTTGGCGACGCGCCAGAAGACGAAGCTCTCCGACAGCTGCGCGATCGTGCCGTTGTCCTGGAAGCTGAGCGGCGTCGGGCTGAAGCCGTGTGCGTAGTGGCCGCGGCCGTCCAGGTAGTCGCCGTGGCAGGGCATGCAGTTCTGCGTGTAGAGGCGCTTGCCGGTCTCGTAGTGCTCTTCGATCGTGCCGCGCGAGCGCAGCGGGTTCTGCACAGTCGCCAGGTTGATGGTCCGGCCCTGGAACGTGATCGACGTGGGCGGCGCCGGATGGATCGAGCGCAGTGACGGCGGCGCCGACACCTTCGGGCGAACGCGGTCGAACGCGACGAAGCCGACGAGGCCGGGGATGAGCACGAGCAGCGCGAGACGGACCCAGCGCTTGTCGGCATCGACCATGGCGGCGCGGATCGGTTGCTTGAACTCCTTCCAGCGGGCCATGTCGGCGCTCACATAGAGCAGGAGTCCGACCAGCACCGTCACCAGGTATTGCAGCACGACGCTGTTCGGAACGGGCGCGCTGCGCATGCCGAGCAGCGGCGGCAGATATGCGATGCCGAACTCGATCAGGACCCAGGACACGACGAGCAGGACCAGGGTCTGCCAGAACGGGTGCTTGAGCTTTCGCATGACGGTGCGCCTCCTCACCTCAGGCCGGCGAGAAACCGGACCAGCGCTTCCAGCTGCGCCGCGTTCATCTGTGTGCCGAAGTTGGCGGGCATCGTGCCGGCCATCGCCTCGAAGCCCTGCGCCGTGTCGGCGTTCGGCTCGATGATGCCCCTGCGGATGCGCGCCTCGTCGAGTCGGGCGCCCATGCCGTCGAACGGCGGGCCGATGGGGCCGCCCTGGCCGTTCAACACGTGACACGCGCTGCACGCGCCGGCCGTGATCAGCTCCTGCGGGTCGGTGCTGCCGCCGGCATACGCCGCGGCGCCGCCCGCCGCGCCGCCGGCCGCCGCCGCTCCGCCGCCCGCGCTGGCCGACGCGGCCTGTGCTTCGGCGACCTGTGCGCCCGTCACCGTCACCTCGCCGCCCAGACTCTGCAGGTATGCGACGAGTGTCCAGATCTGTCCTTCGGAAATCGTCCGCCGCATGTCCGGCATGATAGGCTGGTAGCCCTCGACGACAAAGACGTTCGGCTCCGTCATCGATTTCCAGAGGTATTGCTCGCACGTCTCGCCGGCCACGCGGTTCGTGCAGCGCGCCCCGATCTGGCCGGTCCCACCTTCATCCGTGAGCAGGTTGGGCGCACGTGTGCCGAGCCCGTGGCAGGCCGTGCAGCCGCCCGCGCCCGCGTAGAGCTGCTCGCCCGCCGCGACCAGCTGGTCGGTCGTCGCCTCGGCGCCCAGCGTGAGCTCCTGCGGCACTTCCGATCGGACCTGGGGAATCGCGTTGGCCAGCAGGGCGTAGAACAGCACCGTCGCGACGACGACGCCGAACACCCGCAGGTTCGTTCCGCCCATCGTCGCCTCCTCAGTCGCCCGTCGCCGGCGCCAGATCGGCCGGCGGCTCGCGTCGCGGTTCCGGTGCCGTCACCATGGTTTCCTTGCCGACCAGGGCCGGCTTCTCGACCAGGCCGCCCAGCCAGAAGATGAACGCGATCATCAGCAGGAAGATCAGGACGCATGTGCTGATCACCGTGCCGGCATACCCGAGCGCCGGCGTCGCCGCGTCCACACTCGTGTCGCGCATCACTTCCCAGACGTGCCAGTGCTGCCGGATGCCGCTGCGCGCGAAGCCCATCAGCCCCATCAGCCACGTGAACGTGACGACCAGGATGAACAGCGCGTACTGCGAGCGCTCCGGCATCATGCCCCAGCGGATCTCGCCGCGCGAGGTCGCGCCCCGCGAGAGCATCACGTCGATCACCGTGACGGCGATGATCGTGAACAGCACCGCGCCCACCTGATAGACGCTGAAGCCGATGCGCACGATCGCCGAGACGAAGTAGCCGTAGACGCCGAAGAAGATGACGACGGCCGCCGCGATCGCCATGATGCCGCCCTGCACGATCGTGCCGGACCTCGCCCAGTCGACCGTCGGCTCCTTGTTCGCCCTGCGGTACATCAGGAACGACAGGAACGTCGTCAGGATCATCAGGTTGACCGCCGTGTTCTTCGCGCTCATCACGCCGAGCACACCGAGGAACGGGTGGTGCGTGCCACCCATCGCGGCCAGCTCCCCGCGGTCGGCGATCATTGTGTTGGGCGTCGCCCACACGATCACCCCGAGCACTAGCAGGATCAGCATCCACTTCGTGTAGGGCACGAAACGCTCGCCGCCGGGGATGCGGCCCAGCCCGATCCACAGGTAGTAGTTGGCCGCGAGGAAGAGGACGCCGATGAGGATGGCCTGGATGATCCAGAGCCAGCTCATGAAGCCGCCCATCATGGTGATGCCCATCGACTGGTTGTACGCATAGATCTCGCGGCCCAGCCAGTACCCGGCGAACGGGAGGGTGAGCAGGGCGGCAATGGCGATGAAATTGCCGATGTAGCCCATCCAGTCGTAGTGCGCGCGCTCTTCGTCCGTCTTCGCGTTCAGGAAGCGGAACGCGGCGTAGCCGGCGACGATGGAGCCGCCGAACACGACGTTGGCGATGAGGCGGTGGATATTGATGGGCATCCACGTCGCGTTCGCGATCGCGCTCCAGGCCTGCACCATGGCCGGCGAGGTGTCGGGCGTCATGTCGGCGGGCGGGCTCATCATGTAGCTGAGCCAGCTGTCGGCGATGAACATGACGGCCGTGCCCCATACGTTGAGCAGGATGCCGAGGCCGAGGTGGCCGAGCTTGGCGCGGCCTTTCTTCCAGCGGTCCCAGCCGTAGTAGTAGAGGTAGAGCGTGAAGGACTCGACGAAGAAGAGCCCCACGTAGATCCACATGGAGACCTCGAAGATCTCCGAGAGATGGTTCCAGAACCGGGGGTAGAGCGTGATCAGGAAGAAGGTGAGGACGGCGCCCCACATGGCGGTGGCGCTGTAGGCGATGAGCAGCAGCCGGACGAACTCCTTGGACAGCCGGTCGTAGCGCTCGTCCTTGGTCACGATTCCGATCGCTTCCACTGCGACGGCGAACATCGGCACGCCCAGCACGAACGCCGCGAACATGAGATGTACCTGGGCGGCGATCCACACCGCGGCGCGGCTGCCGATGACCGGGAAGTTACCGTATTCGCGGGCGGCTTCCTGCGCGAAGCCGGGCGCGGCGAACAGGGCCAGCAGCAGCGCCGCGAACGTGGCGGACGGCGCCCACCGCGGCGCGCGCCCGGCGATGGCGTGCACGCGGCCACGCAACCGTGCGGCCCGGGCCGTTTCAACCCTCATGGCCAGCCTCCCAGCGCATCATACCCGCGATGCCTCCTTCGTCCGGTTCAGCCCGTTATCGCCGCAGGAAGAACGGCATGCGGCGCGAAAAGTCCACCGGCAGCTCGCGACGTACGGCTTCCATGACCTCGGGCGTGATCTCCGAGTAGCCGCGTTCGCGCGCGAACGTCTCGATGCGAGCCATGACGACGCCGCGCACGAAGCCGGGCACGCGCGACAGGCGGGCGCGCGCGGCATCGCTCCACGGCATGCTCTCGTTCGCCGTCGGTGCGCCGTAGGTGACCGATCGTGCCGGCCGCACCAGCGGACGACCCTCCGGCGGCTCATAGCCACACGCCGGATCTTCGGCGAGCAGGTCGCCCGATTCCGCCCACGCCCGCGCGCGGCAGCCGCCGCAAACACTCCGGTACTCGCAGCGGCCGCACCGTCCCTGCAGCGCGTTGGCACGCAGCGACGCGAACACCGGCGAATGGTCCCAGACTGAGGCGAACGAGGCCGCGCGCAGGTCGCCGGCCTCCACGGGCGTGTACGGACACGGCGTAAGCCGGCCTTCCGGCGTGATCCGGCAGTAGTGGACACCGCAAGGACAGCGCGTGCCGTAGTCCAACAGCGACGAGTTCGCCTCGCGCTCGTGCGCGTGCCGCATGATCTGCGGCTGACACTTCGCTCGCACCAGCATCCGGCCGCGGTAGCGCTCTTCCAGCGTGAGCAGCCCGGCCAGGACTTCATCGTTCTCCGCGGGCGAGAGTCCGCCCATGCCGGCGCCCCGCCCGGTCGCGACCAGGAAGTAGACATTGAACGAGACGGCGCCGCGTTCTGCGCACCACGCCGCCAACGCCGGAAGCTCGGCCCGGTTGCCGCGCGTGACCGTCGTCTGCACGACGAAATCGAGGCCGGCCTCGCGCAGGCGCTCGACGGCCTCGAGTGTGTCCTGCAACGCGCCTTCGCCGTGCCGGAACCGATCGTGGTAACGGGCGTCCAGCGAGTCGATGCTCACGGCGACACCGGTCACACCCGCCTTCATCAGCGATGCGATGCGCGAAGTCGTCAGCCGGGTCCCGTTCGTGCCCACGACCACCGTGGCGCCGCGCGCCGTCATGTGCGCCGCGAGCGTCTCGAGATCCTCGCGCAGCAGCGGTTCGCCGCCCGAAAGAATGAACATCGGTGCCGGGCTGATCTCGAGGATCTCGTCCGCGATGCGCAGGCACTCGTCCGTGCGCAGGTCGTCGGCCGTCGATTGCCACGCGCCGGCCGCGATGTAGCAGTGGGCACAGGCGAGGTTGCAGCGGCGCGTCAGGTTCCAGGCGACCACGTGCGGCACGTACGTCCGCGTGTTCTCCCCGGCAGCGGCGGCGCGCGAGGCAAAACCGAGACCCAGGTCGCCGACCGGCGCGACCGTCGCGGGCGCTCCCGACCCGTCCTTCACGCGGATCCTCCCCGACGTGCCAAGATCAGTCGCGACCGTCCTCGGCGTCCGCACCCATGAACCGTTCCATGGCGGACCGCGCCTGCTGCGGCGTCACGGTCTGCAGATCGACCGGACAGCCATCCGCACGCTCCACCACGTCCCGGATCGGGCAACGCGTGATTCCCGACGCTTTCGCCTCTTCGATGAACCGGCGCATCTCGGGCGTCAGCCCATCGACGCCTTCCGCCGCAGCCTTCAACTGCTTCGTCTGCAGTTCTCGGAACATGACCAGCATCGTGTCCATGTCGAAGGTGTCCGCCTCGATCATGGCCTGCTTGTTCTCGTCCATCACGCGCGTGGTGATCCGCCAGAAGCCGTGATCCCGGGCGAACCGCTCCACCGTATTCCGCGCCAGCGGCCGCGCGATGAGGGGAACCGCACGCAAACGCTCGAAGGCTTCCTCCGTCCAGACCACCGGATCCGCGGCCGTGCGCGCGCGCGTCTGCACGTGGCCCGTGTACGGACACTTCACCGTGATCACCGCCTCCGGCTCCGCCTCCGCCTCGCTGCCCTCGACCACCGTGCGAGACATCGCCTGCTCCGCCTTCACTTCCGCGAGCGCCAGCTCTTCCGCGGTGCCGATGCCCATGATCAGCTGCATGTGCGTCGGCAGCAGCTTCTTGATCGCCTCGTCCAGCAGCTCGCTCGTCACCATCGGCAGAGACTTCGGCGCGCCGTCGCCGTCGACTCCGTTGCCGTTCCGTCCGTTCCCCTTGCCTTCGCCGGCGTACGTCCCGTTCGCGCCGGGACCGTAGTTATCGAGGACGAATTCCTCGACCGCCTTGCGCGCGATGCCCAGTGCGAACGGTGGCACGCGCAGGATGCGGACTTCCGCCTCTGGCGCCCACTCCAGGCCGGCCTGCCCGTCTTCCTCGATCCAGGGGATCTCCTCCGGCCGCACGTCCGTCGTGCCGACCAGAAGCACGTTCGTGTCCGCCAGCCGGGACAGGTTCTCCGACTGCGAGCCGATGTCCGTGTCGTCGATGCGGTGGCTGCCGTGGCGCGCCACGATCAGCAGCGTGGGCTGCACCTCCTCGACCCACTGCAGAATGCACTGGAAGGGCTTGCCAATGAGGATCTGCGTGTGCATCACGACGTCTTCATACGTCGCGCGCATCGCCTCGGCCCGCTTGATGTTCGCCTGACACAGACGCAGCAGGCCCTTGTCGATGATGTTGTTGTGCAGCTCCTCCTGCTCCTCGAACTTGAACACCTTCGACGCCTGCACCGACAGCACGTCCTTGATGTTGCCGAACACGACGTGGTGGTACTCCACGTCGAAGGCCGAGCAGACGTACAGCTCCGCGCCGTACTCGCGCGCCAGCTCGAGCCCGATGCGCATCGCCTTGTACGAGTACGCCGAGCCGTCGATGCAGACCATGAACTTCCCGCCCGCCAGCGGCGCCCCGTTGCGCACGATCAGCGCATCCTTCTCGATGCCGCGCAGCACCCGCGAGACGACGCCGCCCATCTGCGAATACGGCTGCCGGCCAATGCCGTGCGCACCGATGCAGAGCAGGTCGTAGTCGCGGTCGCTCGTGCCCGCCAGCTTCTCGTCGAGATCCTCGTCTTCCGCGATCAGCCGCCCGTTCTCACCCATGCGCACATCCCCGCGCACGTGCTCGCCGCCGTCGTACTTGTCCGCGATGTTCGGGTCGAAGCCGATCAGGCTGGGCAGCCGGCCCTGTCCGCCGTTCACCTCGTTGATGATCTCCTCGTAGTTGATTCCCTCGAGCAACTGCCGGCGCATCGGCACGTCGGCTGCCGCACACCGCTTCGCCGTCTGGTCGAGGAACGAGTCGGAGATGAGCTGCAGGCCTTTCTCGATCAGCTTGTCGTGGATCTTGCGCTGGCGCTTGATCTCTTCGGGTGTCTGGAAGCGGGCGGGCAGGCCGGTCTCGAGCTGCCGGAAACGGATGTCGTGCAGCCGCGCCGCATACACGTGGCCGCCCGTCAGACGGCCGCCGCTCTTGCGACACAGCTCGATCGCGCGGTCGACCGCGATGTGGGAGAACTCGGAGTTGTCGACGGGAACGTAAATTTCGCGATACATGCGATCTCGGCTCGGGTTCTGCGCGAGACCGAAGCGTTCCCGTCGGGCACACGGCGTGCCCGCGCCGGCGCGAGAAAGCACCTCGCCGGCGAGAGAACCCTCGCGGTCTATCGCATCAGTTGCGTCGTATTGGACGAAACCTCGGTCCTGCGAGACTTCAATCCGTCAGCGGGGACGAGGCCCCGACACGTGATTCGACGCTGCGAGCCCGGCTCCACGAGCGGACAAACCGGTAACCTGGGAGCCGAGGAAAGCGTAGCGGCCGGCGAATGAATCGGGTTGTACCGACGCCCCGGCCGCGACACGCGCCAGAATACCCGTAGCCAGAGGAGAGTGTCAAGGGCAAAACGCTCCTTGCGGAGAGCGGGGCGCTCACGTTCAGCGCGTGTCCACGCCGAGCGGTAGCACGAAGGCGTGCAAGGGTGGCAACACAGCCAACGGGATGTAGCCACGGATGTGGCCATCGCGCGCAATGCGGAGCGGTGCGACGCGCGTGCCATCGAGGGGGTCCGTGGGGGTGTAGCGGCCCTGCGGCAGCACGGGGCCCGCGGAGGACACGGCAACGCCACGGAGTGGGGTCTCGCCCAGGTTGGCGATGACGAGGGCGGCCTGCTCGTTCGAGCGGCGCAGGAACGCCGCGACCGGCGCTGCGCTGGTCGTGAGGGGCACGAGCTCGGCGGCGGCGCCCAGGGCGGGCGTGCGGGCGCGCAGGTGGATGAGGCGACGGTAGTGGTTGAGGATGGAGCCGTTGTCCCCGTTCATGACCTCGACATTCGCGGACAACGAATCCGGCTGGAGCGGCTCCCAGGGCACGCCGGTCGTGAAGCCGGCCGCCGGCGCGCGGGTCCAGTGCATGGGCGTGCGCAGCCGGGGATCCGGCTTGTCGCCGCTCATCCCGATCTCCTCGCCGTAGTAGACGAAGGGCACGCCGGGCAACGTGAGCAGCAGGCTGGCCGCCAGGCGGGCCCGGCCCAGGTCGCCCTCGAGAAACGTGAGCGTGCGAGTCTGGTCGTGGTTGCGCAGGAACGGCGCCCAGCGGTGGTTCGGCACGGCGCGCTGGAGGTCGAGCACGGCGTCGAAGAGCCCGGCCGGCGAGCCGGACCTCACGGCCTCCAGCGTCGCGTTGGCCACCTGGAACGCGAAGTAAGCATCCATCTGGTCCGGATAATAGGCGAGCAAGACGTCCGTGCTGTCGAAGACCTCGCCGATCGTGAAGGCCTCCGGGGCCACAGCGCGGATGTGGGCGGCGTATTCCCGCAGCATGTCGTGCGTGCGCGGCACGTTCGCCGTGCGCTCGCCGTCTTCCATCAGGTGCCGGACCGCGTCCAGCCGGAACCCGTCGGCGCCCAGCTCCTCGAGCCAGAACGTGGCCACGTCCTTCATTTCCTGGCGCACGGCCGCCGACTCCCAGTTCAGGTCGGGCATGCCGCTCCAGAAGAAGCCGTAGTAGAACTCGTCGCGGACGGGCGATCGGTGCCAGTTGTAGCCACCCCACTCGTTGCGCGGGCCCTGTGTATCGGACCAGCGGAACCATTCGCGGTACGGCGAGTCGGCGTGCAGCAGCGCGTGTTTGAAAAACGGGTGCTCGCTCGAGGCGTGGTTGATGACCATGTCGACGATGACGCGGATTCCCCGCCGGTGGGCTTCCTGTACCAGCCGCTTGAAGTCGTCGTTGCTGCCGTAGCGCGGGTCGACGCGGTAATAGTCGATGACGTCGTAGCCGTGGTAGCTGGTCGAGACGGCGATGGGCATGAGCCAGATGCACTGTGCGCCGAGGTCCGTCAGCGAGTCGGCATCCCCGTCGTTGATGTAGTCCAGCTTCTGGATGAGGCCCTCGAGGTCGCCCACGCCATCGCCGTCACTGTCGTAGAAGGACCGGACGAAGACCTCGTAGCAGGTCCCGCCGCTGCGCCAATCGGACGGGGCCGGGGGTCTGTCCTGGCCGGCGACGGGCGAGGATGCCGCGACGGCCAGGGTCGCGAACGTTGCCAGCGTGCGGGTCATCGGCCGCATGTCGTTCCTTCGACGATCAGGAGAAATAGAGCCAGAGGCCGCCGACACAGGCGACGAGCAACAGGCTGAGCATCACATCGGCGCGTCGCCAGAACGGGGCGCGAACGCCTTCGGGCCGCGCCGGCAACATCGCGAAGGTGAGGCCGGCCACCTTTTCCTCCGGCGGCGGCGGCGTCAGCAGGCTGACGAGTACGAGCACGCTGGTGCAGATCACGAACAGCACGATGGCGAAGTGCAGGAAGTTCATGTCCGCGTAGGCGAACAGCAGACCGTCCAGCCGCGACTTGTTGAGCTCCGCGACGAGGCGTCCCATGCCGAGGACGAAGCCGCTGATCAGCGCCGCGATCGCGCCGTTCGCGTTCACGCGGCGCCACGTGATCCCCACCAGGAAGACGGCCGCGATGGGCGGCGAGATGTACGCCTGAACGCTCTGCAGATACTGGTACAGCTGGCCCGAGACGAGCTGCATGAGCGGGATCCAGAGCAGGCCGAACCCGACGAGGATGGCAGTCGTGGCCTGGCCGACCAGGACGAGCTGCCGCTCCGACGCCTGTGGTCGGATCTTCTTGTAGACATCCCAGGTGACCAGCGTGGACGTCGAGTTGAAGACCGAGGACAGCGAGCTCATCAGGGCGGCCAGCAGGCCGGCCACCACCAGGCCCTTCAACCCGACGGGCAGCAACACGCCGACCAGCGTCGGCAGCGCCTGGTCCGGCGTGGCCAGCTCGAGGCGGCCCTGTTGCGACAGCGCGTACGCGATGACGCCCGGAATCACGAAGATGAACAGCGGCAGCAGCTTCAGATAACCGGCGAAGATCGTGCCCTTGCGGGCGTGCTTCTGGTCGTGCGCTGCGAGCACGCGCTGCACGATGAACTGGTCCGTGCACCAGTACCAGACCCCCAGGATCGGCGCGCCGAAGAGAATGCCCGTCCACGGGAAATCCGGATCGGTCATCGGCTTCCATAAGCTCAGGAAGGCCGGGCCGACGTTCTGCTCCATCGCGCCCCAGCCGCCCAGCGCGTTCAGGCCGAGCAGGGTGACGGCGACCGCGCCGCCGATCAGCACGAACATCTGCAGCAGGTCCGTATAGAGCACGGCGCGCAAGCCGCCGATGATCGTGTAAATGCCGGTGATCACGACCACGACGAGCGCACCCGTCCAGAAGTCGATGCCCATGAGCGACTCGAAGACGATGCCGCCGGCGGCGATCGTCACGGAGATCTTCGTCAACACGTAGCCGATGATCGAGATCACGGCCAGGTACCAGCGTGCGCCCGCCGAGTAGCGACGCTCCAGGAACTCCGGCATCGTGAACACGCCGCTGGACAGGTAGAACGGCACGAAGACCCAGCCCAGCACCAGCAGGATCAGCGACGCGAGGATCTCGAATTGGGCGACCGCGACGCCGCTCGCGGCGCCCGTGCCCGCCAGTCCGACCAGGTGTTCGGACCCGATGTTCGAGGCGAAGAGGGAGCCACCCACGACGAACCAGCCGGCATCCCGGCCGGCCAGGAAATAATCCGTCGACGTGCCGCGTTTCGACCGCTCCCGCAGCGTCGCCCAGATGGCGACGCCGAACACGAGCAGGAAGTAGCCCACGACAACGGCCCAATCCAGTCCCGCCAGCAGGCTCATGGGGCGTCTCCGCAGAAGTGCAAAGGTGGAACGATCACTGGGCCGGCCGGATCCGGATGGCCTGCCCGCCGCCCGGTGCCAGCCGCACCGTCAGCGTCGAGCCGGCAGTCACCGGCTCCTGCGAGATCGCGACCGGCAGCGGATTGTGCAGCCAGTGCGCGTCCGGCCCGTCCGCATAGATCTCGGCGACGTACCGCTGATTCGGCGGCAGGAACGAGAGCGGAACCTCGAAGCTGCGCGCTTCCTCGTCCGTGATCGCGCCGATGAACCAGTCCGGGCCGCCCCGCTGCTGTCGCGCGACGACGACGTAGTCGCCGATCCGGCCCTCCAGCACGTGGGTGCGCTCCCAATCGACGGCCACATCGCGGATGAACTGGAAGGCCGGCTGATTCGCGTAGTTCTCGACCAGGTCGGCCGCCATGTGCAGCGGCGAATAGAGCACGACGTAGAGCGCGAGCTGCTTCGCCAGCGTCGTCCGGATGCGTGCCCACTCCGGTGGCCGCGGATTGCCGTCCGTCGAAGAGATCAGGATGTCGAACACGCCGGGCGTAAAGTCCATGGGCCCGGCCAGCATGCGTGTGAAGAACAGAATCGTCTCGTGCTCGGGCGGGTTGCCGCCGTCGCCCGCCCACGCGTTGTACTCCTGACCGCGCGCGCCCTCGCGCGTCATCATGTTCGGATAGGTGCGGCGCTCGCCGGTGTCGTGAATGGGCTCGTGCACGTTCATCATGATGCCGTAGCGCGCCGCCGTCTCGAAGACCTTGCGGTGGTGTCGCACCATTTCCTGCGAATAGTGCGAGTGGCCGCCCGGGATCGTGTCGATGACGTAACCCGACTTGATCGCCTTGATGCCGAGCGAGCGGTACAGCGCGAACGCCTCTTCCATCTGCCGCTCGTAGTTGGCCAGGCCGCCGGACGTCTCGTTGTGCGCGATGATGCCGACACCCTTCTGGCGCGCGTAGTCGGCCAGCTCCCGCAGATTGTAGTCCGGATACGGCTGCGTGAACGAGAACACCTCGCCGTTCGAGATCCAGTCTCCGTCCCAGCCGATGTTCCAGCCTTCGACGAGCACGCCGCGGAAGCCGTTCGCCGCCGCGAAATCGATGTAGCGCTTCGTATTCTCCGTCGTCGCGCCGTGCTGCGGGCCGGAGTGCCACGTCATCGTGTTCACGTGCATGCCCCACCAGATGCCGACGTATTTCATCGGCTCGATCCAGTCGATGTTCGCCAGTGCGTTCGGTGGATTCAGATTGAGCCCGAGGACGGAGGGCGCCAGGTCGGCCGCGTGATCGGCGATCTGGAGGGTTCGCCACGGCGTCGAGAACGGCGTCCGCCCGCGTGCCTTGACGCCATCGACCATGGGCGCCAGCGCCGCGCGCAGCGTGCGGCTCTCCGTGCGTGGGCCCGCCAGGAACATGCGCGGATAGTCGACCAGGTGCGCCTCGTGGATGACCATGACCGTGGCGCCGTCCCGCGTCTCCAGCGTGAGCGGCGTCTGCACGCTGTCCAGCACGCTCAACGGCCCGGACGAGTAGAGCATCTCCGAGCGATCGAGACGGGGCCGGTCCGAGGGGATCCACCAGGCCCGCGCATTGTCGGCGAACGAGAACTCCGTCAGCTCGTCCATGATCTCGAACGACTGCAGCGCCGGCTGTGCTGGGAACACGTAGCGGAAGCCGATGCCGTCATCGAAGGCACGGAAGACGACGTCGAAGCGACGGTTCGGCGCGGCTGTTTCGGCGACGGAGACGAGTAGCTCGTTGTAGTGATTGCGAACGCGGCGCACCTCGCCCCACGGCTGCTCCCACGTCTCGTCGAACGTCGAGGGCCGCGACCCGGTGACCGACAGGTTGTCGCGCAACGGCGCCGCGTCGCGGAACAGGAAGCCCAGTCGAGACGGCTCGACCAGCTTCCGTCCGTCGCGCGTGACCGCATAGAAGAGTCCGCCCTCGCGGACCTCGACGGTCACGGCGTTGCGGCCGTTGGGCGACTGGACCTGGAGCGGGCCTTGGGCGCGGGCGCACGCGACCACGGCCGACGTGAGCACGAACGCGACCAGTACGCTGCGGGCCCCCGGAATCCTCTGCATCTGCATCTCGATCCGTCCTTGCGTGGATGTCTCGTACGAACGTCTCGCGTGCGTGTGTCCCGTCAAATGCGGCTGTCCCGATGGATCGCGATGCCCGTGCCGGACACGAGATCGAAGCGGACCCGGCCGCCGGCATCCACGACGACGCTGCGGCCGGCGCAGGTGCCCTGCTGTCTGCCGCCACTCAGGACATCGCAGTACGTGCCGGCCGGAAGCGTCGTCGGCACGTCGAAGGCAGCCGTCGTCGTCTCCAGGCTGAGTGCGACGAAGCCGCGGTCACCGCGCGAAAAGGCGATGGCGTTCCCGCCATTGTCCCACCAGCCCTCGATGGCGGTGCCGGCGACGACGCGGCGGAACGCGACCATCCCGGCAATGGCCGGATCCCGGTGCTCGCAGACCCAGCCGCCGAGTGTGGCGGCCTCGAACGTGGCGGGGCAGCTCACATCGTGCGTCTCGCCCGCCGCGTTGGAGGGCGGTCCCCGGTCGCGGCCGCCCGACTGGCCGAGGTCGAAGGCGTAGCTCGACATCACCTGCGGATAGCCATACGGCTGCGCCAGCATCCAGACGTGGGCGAGCCGATAGGCGGCGCGGTTCCGATACCCCATGCCGCTCGCGTCGCGCTGCGTGTCGTGGTTCTCGATGAACACGACGGCCTTGTCGGAGGGCATCAGGACCCAGTCGGACTCCGAGAATCGCGCCAGGTCGGACAGCCTCTTCGCGTTCCGGCCCGTGAACGACTCGCCCACGCCGCGGAACTTGAACTCCGTGATGTCCGCGCCGCCACCGGTGCCGTAGCCCAGTCCGTAATAGTCCCGGGCGCGCACGGCCTCGCCGCCATGGTCGATGACTTCGGCAAAGAGGTACGGCAGCGCCCGACCCTCGCG